>DASXDC010000337.1:0-6428 GCA_036490855.1 Chthoniobacterales bacterium | reverse complement strand
GAATCGACGGCCCACATGATGATGCCGCCGATGAGCAACGCCCAAGCCATCACATGCAGGTTCTCGAGATTCTTGCCGATCAATTTCGTGAGAAGAAAAGCGGGGATGGCCGTGACGACAAAGGCGATCGCAACCAGGCTGAGTGGATGAGTGAAGATGGTGCGGTCGCCCCGTTCGCCGCTTGGAAATTTGCTGAGGAATTTCAGAATGCGGCGCCAGAAGAACGCCGTCAGAGCGAGGATCGCGCCGAGCTGGATAACAATGCTGTACATCTTCCAGAAACCGTTCGTGAGGTCGATCCGGCAGAGCGCTTCCGCGATCCGGAGGTGGGCGGTCGAGCTGACGGGCAGGAATTCCGTCAGACCCTCGATCACGCCAAGGAGCAGCGAGAGCAGGAAATCGTTCACGCGCAGCGGAAATAGAGGGAGGACGGCCGCGCCCTAGATCGCTTCCGCGCCGCGCTCATCGGTGCGGATGCGGATCGTCTGTTCGACGTCACTGACGAAGACTTTGCCGTCGCCGATCTTGCCGGTCTTAGCGGCCTGGGTGATGACATCGACGGCGCGCGAGGCGAGCTCGTCGGTCAGCACAATTTCGATCTTTATCTTGGGCAGAAAGTCGACTGTATATTCGCTGCCGCGATAAATTTCGGTGTGACCTTTTTGCCGTCCAAAGCCTTTCACTTCGCTCACGGTCATGCCTTCGACTCCGATCTCGGCGAGCGCCTCCTTCACGTCCTCCATTTTGAATGGCTTGATGATCGCCTCGATCTTTTTCACGCGGTGATACTAGAACCGAGGCATTAAAGCGCAAGCTAGCGCTCACTCCTGCGCTGGCGCGAGTGCGGCCAGCTCCGCCTCCACCATTTGGCGAACAAGATCGGGAAAGGAGGTGCGCGGTTTCCAGCCGAGGACACGAAGGATTTTTTCGCTCGAGCCTACGAGATTTCCGGGTTCGTTAGGGCGTTTGAAGGCCGGATTGTGCCGGAGGTATTTCTCCGGCTCCAGATTCACCACGCGGAAAGCTGCCTCGACAAAATCCTGCACCGAATGAGTCTCACCCGTGGCCACGATGTAATCGTCCGGTTCGTCGTGTTGCAGCATGAGCCACATCGCTTCGACATACTCCTTGGCGTATCCCCAATCGCGCTGAGCCTCCGTGCTCCCGAGCACCAGCTCGCTCTCCAGCCCACGGCTGATGCGGGCGGCAGTTCCGGCGATTTTACGGGTGACGAAATTCTCGCCCCGCCGCGGAGACTCGTGATTGTAGAGAATGCCGTTGCAGACAAAAAGCCCGTAAGTCTGGCGATAGACGCGCGCCAGCTGGGTCGCGAAGGATTTTGCGCAGCCGTAAGGGTTCGCGGGACGAAGGGGTGTTTCTTCAGTCTGCGGCGACTCGGAGGCGGCGCCGAAAATTTCCGAGCTCGAGGCGTGGTAGAAGCGCAATGGCTGCGGCTGATCGCGCGCGATCTCGAGCAGACGCAGAGTTGCCATCGCCACTTCCTCGGAAGTGGATTCCGGAATCTCGAAACTAAGGCCGACGTGGCTTTGCCCCGCGAGGTGATACACCTCGGCCGGCTGCACTTTGGCGAAGATGCGGCGAAGGGTCGTGCCGTCGCTTAGATCGCCGTAGTGCAGGAAAAGTTGCTGGCCATAGATCGACTCGTCCGTCCGCAGATGTTCGATGCGCGAACGCAGCAGGTTGCTCGTTCGCCTAACGACGCCGTGAACCGCGTATCCTTTCGCCAGGAGCAGCTCAGCCAGATACGATCCGTCTTGTCCGGTGATGCCGGTGATGAGCGCGCGTTTCGGCTCGGTCATTGCCGATGAATGGACGAATCCCGGACCGATGGACAAGGAAAAGATTCCGCGGACGTTCGGGCGGAGGCCCGGGACGTCCGAGATTGCAAAACGAGCGCGCTCTTTCATAGTAGCGCTTCGCGAGGGAAGGGTGGCTGAGTCCGGTTGAAGGCACTCGACTCGAAATCGAGCGTGGGGTTAAACTCACCGTGGGTTCGAATCCCACCCCTTCCGGCGTTTCGTTAGTCGCCGGCGCGAAAATCCAAGGCGTCGTTAGGCTGGATCGCGGCGTGTTTCTCGATTGTCTCGAGGCGGCGCAGGACTTCAGAAAGCAGCAGCTCGTTCTTCAAGTTAACCCGGTAATCGAGGTCGGCCCGGAGCCGGTCCTTTTGGCCCTGACGATTCTGCGACATCATGATGATCGGCGCCTGCAAGCCCGCCACCATGCCGAGGACAAGGTTGAGCAGGACGTAGGGATACTCGTCGAAAGGATGGAAAAGGAACCAGCTGTTGAAGGCGATCCAGAGAAGCGAAAAAGTGATTGAGGCGCCGATGAATTTCCAGCTGCCGCCAAATTCCGCGATCAGGTCCGCGGCCCGGTCGGCCACGGTGAGGCGCGCTTCTTCTTCTTCGTTGGCGTTGCGCGAGACGCGATGCCGCAGGAGGTCGTCGGTGCGGCGCAGCCGATGGGTAAGAGCGGTCAGAATCCCGAGCGCGATGTCGGGATTCTTGCGCAGGAAACTCCGGAAATCCGCCCGCGGCAAAATCGCCAGGCGCGAGTCGTTGCTCGCTGTCGCGTCGGCCGAGCGCGCATGACCGTCGAGGAGCGACATCTCGCCAAAGAATTCGCCGCGGCCCATCTCGGCCAGGGTCGTGTCGTGACCGTCGGTGTCTTTCACGCTGATTCGGACGGAGCCGCTCTCGATCAGATACATCGACTCCCCCGGCTCGCCACGATGGAAGAGCGAGGCCCCGGCCTTGACCTCCTGCATTGCGAGCAGAGCACATAATTCCTCGGCGGCTTCGTCATCGAGCGCCCGAAAAAGCGGCACTGAGCGCAGAGCCTCGAGTTTCATCGGGGCAGGGAGTTCGCGCAGTCGCTCATGGCGCTTTTATGAGCTAAACGAAATCGGCCTGCGAGCCGAAAATTCCGCCACCAGCATTTCGTTAGGCAAACCTAACCGCGTTTTCGATGTCTTGCCGGATGCGAAGTTTTCCTCGCCGCGGCTGAGTTTTTCTGTTTTAACAGGGAGCATGTCCGCTAGCGATTTGGTGGCCAAAGCCGAAATGGAAGGTTCGCTTTATGCGGGAGCGATCGCGACTGGGATCGTCTCTCTCCTTCCGTATGTGAACGTTTTTATCTTCCCGGCTTATGTGCTCGGCGCGCTCGTCGCCGTCTGGTTTGCGGTACGGCAAGGGGGACAAATTCTGCAGTATAAGGATGGAGCGAAGCTTGGGTTTCTCAGCACTTTTCTAGGCAGCATGGTGGCGGTGCTGCTGGTCGATCTGCTCTGGATCTTTTTGGACTATCAACTCTGGCAGCGCCAGAACTCGGCGCTGCTGCTCGCAATCTTTCGCTTCTTTGCCAAGCCAGTCACGGTCGACATGATGCGCGATGCATTTGCGCAGCAGGCGGCGAAGCCGTTTCAATGGTACGTGCTGATTTTCCAGCTGCTCGGTAATGCTATTTTCTGCGGACTTTTCGGAACTCTCTTCGGGGTGCTCGGGGTAAAAATTTTTCGTCCGCAGCGGTCGTTAGGCGTGGCCTAACGAGTCGCGGCGCGTTTTTAAAGATCGTGCAAGGCGCGTTCGGCCTTTTCGACGTTTGAGGGCCGGATGATCATCAGCCCTTGTTCTGAATTCGGCCGGCTCGCAAGGTAGGCGTATTCGATGTTGATGCTGGCGTTGGCGAGGCGATCGGCGATCGCAGCCAATGTTCCGGGCTCGTTATTGCTCTCGATCATCAGAACGTCGTTTTCGAGTGCGAGGACGCCTCGTTCGCCGAGGATCATCAGCGCTTTCATCGGATCGCTCACGACCATCCGGACGACAGCGTGATCGATTGTGTCGGAGGTAGCGAGGGCGTGAATATTGATTTGCGCCGCGGCCAACTCCGTGCAGACACGGGAAAGCGCGCCAGGCCGATTGCCGAGGAAGACGGCGAGCTGGGTCACGGTCTCGACCGAAATGTTCGGATTCATGAGGAGAGAATGCGCTCACCAAGGGACAGTGACAAACGACAATTCCAAGCCTCGCCAAAGAGTCTTATCCGCGGCAGGTGCACATCTTTCCTTCGTCATCGGCCTTCGCGAAAAAAACTCGACTTCAAGAACGCCTCGGACAGAATGGTCGAACCCGTAACAAATCGGTAACGGTTTCGTTGCGGAGCAAAGATTAAAGGGCTGTTAAAGAAATTCTTATGTTGATTTCGCTTTCACTTCGCAGCGTCCAAATCACAAGTTTCGGGTCAGGATTTTGAGTTTGTTAGGCGTTGCCGCGCTCTCTGGAGCACAGGAGGTGCGCGCGGGTGCGGGGGATCTTTTCGCGACCGATCCGATGAGAAATTCCATCATTGCTTATGCGCTCAACGGATCGACGCGAACTTTCGCCACGGACCTGAATAATCCGCAGGGACTGGCCTATGACGGTTTTGGAAATCTATTCGTCGCCGATCAGGGCAGTGGCAATATTTACAAATACACGGCGGACGGAACGCGCACGACCTTTGCGACCGGCCTTGCCGATCCGGGCGGTGTCACATTTTCGGGCATGGCGCTCGCCGTCTCCGAGCAGTCTGCCGACATGGTGTCACGCATCGAGACGAACGGAACGAAGACGGCTTTCATGTCATTTACTTCGCCGGGCGATCTGAGGTTTGAGCCGCCGAATCTTTACGTGTTGAACGATGCGTCGCTGACGACGATCGCGGCCGACAATTCGACGACGAACTTTCTCGTCACTGGACCCCGTGGTATAGCCGTCAACAGTCTCTTCGATGCGTTTGTCAGCACGGATTCCGGCGATATCGTTCCGATCGCTCCGGACGGAACTGAGGGACTTTCGCCACTGGCCTAACGGATCCGCGCGGAATGGCTTTCCGGCCGAAACGTTTTAGTGATGCGGAAGAAGGCGTCGGTAATCTCTTTGTCGCCGATACGACGGAAAGAATGATTAATGAGTTCACTCCGGATGGTACGGAGACCATCTTCGCTTCCGATTTCCATCCTGACTTTCTCGCCTTCGAGCTGATTTTACCGGGACAATTTCTGAATATCTCCACTCGTCATCTGGCACAGACGGGCGATAATGTTTTGATCGGTGGATTCATCCTCGCCGGCGACACGCCGAAGGAGGTGGTTCTTCACGCGATCGGACCTTCGTTGGCGGACCTCGATCCCCCGTTGGCCGGCGTTCTGGCCGATCCGGTTTTCGAATTGCACACGCCGGATGGCACCGTGATGACGAACGACAACTGGCGCTCCGACCAAGAAGCGCAGATCGAAGGTACCGGTCTGGCCCCTTCCAACGATCTCGAGTCCGCTTTGATTGTTACCCTCGACCCGGGTTCTTATACTGTCATCGTCCGCGGCGCCGATGGCGGCACCGGCGTAGCGATGGTCGAGGCGTACAATCGCGACCGAGCGAGCGGCGAGTCGGCTAATATTAGTACCCGCGGTTTTGTCGGCGGCGGCGGCGACTGCATGATTGGGGGGTTATCATCGACCCTACGCAAAGTGCGCGGGTTCTGCTCCGCGCGATCGGACCGACGCTGGCTGACTCGTGTGTTCCCAATCCGTTGCAGTATCCTGTGTTGGAGTTGCACGACGGAAATGGCGACCTCATCAAGAGCAATGATGACTGGGCCGATACCGCCGAAGGGAAATCGAAGCTACCGGTCTCGCACCGCAGGATTCACGCGAATCCGCGATCCTCGCCAATCTGGCGGGAGGAAATTACGCCGCGATCCTCCGCGGCAACGGGCGTTGGCTCGGTGGAAATGTATCACTCGCCCTGATCGCGAGCCGCGTCACTCGCGTTACCTGAATCGGGATACCGGGGTCGGGGGAGTTGAAGGAGCCGTTCATGCTCTAAATTCCCAATCCTCTCTGGAGAATTCTGCTGGCGGGCTCCCGCGCCTCTCATCCCTGCCCAAGCTGTTTTGGGAATCGTTCAACAATTCGTTAAGATATTTATAGACAACCGGCTCGGTAATTATCATTATCGCAGTTCTTGAAAATACAGTCCGTATAAACTGAGACTGTTTCAGGCTGGAACGCAGCTCATCAAAATCAGGAAAGAGAAAACCTATGTTTCCAATTCAACGTCTCGCTCGGGTCTGCCTGACCCAGCTCAGCTTAGCATTAGCCATCTGCGCGACCCTCATCGCTCCCAGTGCGTTCGCCATTCCTGGCGATCTCTACGTAACTGATCTAGCCGCCAATTCGATCAACGTTTTTGCCTTCGACGGTAGCGTTACAACGTTCACCACTGGTCTCAACCAGCCTCAGGGAATCATCGTCACCCCGGGCGGAGGCGTCTATGTTAGCGACAGTGGATCCGGAAGCGTCTTCCAATACACGCCGGATGGGACTCAGACCGTGCTTGCCACGGGATTGTCGAACCCGATGG
>DASXDC010000336.1:0-2501 GCA_036490855.1 Chthoniobacterales bacterium | reverse complement strand
GAGAGATCGAGCAGAGAGAAATATTTCATCGAACAAACCAACTTAACGCAGCCGTCGCTGGCGTCATGTTTTGCCTTTGCGATATTGTCCGATGGAATACACCCGCCTCGGAAAATCCGGGCTCAAGGTTTCGCGCGTCTGCCTCGGCTGCATGAGCTACGGAGTGCCGGAGCGCGGCAACCATCCCTGGTCGCTCGACGAAGAAAAGAGCCGGCCTTTCATCGCGCGGGCCCTCGAGCTCGGGATCAATTTTTTCGACACCGCCACCGCCTATTCTGACGGGACGAGCGAGGAGATTGTCGGCCGCGCCTTGCGCGAGATGGGAAAACGCGACGAGCTGGTGGTGGCGACGAAATGTTTTTTTCCGTGGCGCGAGGCGCCGAATACCGGCGGTCTTTCGCGCAAGGCGATTTTCGCCGCGATCGACGACAGCCTGCGGCGGCTCGGGATGGATTATGTCGACCTTTATCAAATTCATCGTTGGGACGACGAGACGCCGATCGAAGAAACGCTCGAGGCATTGCACGATGTGGTGAAAGCTGGAAAAGCGCGCTATATCGGGGCGAGCTCGATGTGGGCCTGGCAATTCTGCCACTCACTCCACGTCGCAGCACGGCATGGCTGGACGCGCTTCGTCTCGATGCAGCCGCATTATAATCTCCTCTACCGCGAAGAAGAGCGCGAGATGCTGCCGTTCTGCGAGGCGGAAGGAATCGGCGTCATCCCGTGGAGTCCGCTGGCACGCGGCCGGCTCGCGCGACCCTGGGCCGAGCCGGGCGGCGGACGCGCGGCGCAGGATGATTACGGACGTCAACTTTATCGGCAAACGGCCGATGCCGATCGCGCAGTGGTGGAGCGCGTGAACGAATTGGCGGAGACGAAAAAGGTCGCGCCGGCGCAGATCGCGCTCGCCTGGATGTTGGGCAAGAGCGCCATCACCGCGCCGATTATCGGGGCGACAAAGATGAAGCATCTCGACGAAGCCGTCGCCGCACTTTCTCTCCAGCTCACGCCTAACGAGATCGCGAATCTGGAGGAGCCGTACGTTCCGCATCCCGTGCTTGGATTCTCCTGATGCTGCCGATTCGCTGCACAGCGGGCGATGCTGGGCCGAGTCAAACCTGGTCTCTCACAGGACGGCTGCAAATAGCGCTTTCCGGGTTCCGCCCGCTCCCGTAAATTCCAGCCATGCAATCTTTCTATCTGCTTGGCGCCGCGGTCCTCGGCGTCATCGCGCTCGTTCTCGCCATTGTCCTTTTTAATTTTTTCGGGCTGTGGCTCCGCGCCCGAGTCGCCAACGCTCCAGTTGCCATCGGTAAGATGGTGGCGATGCGGCTGCGGAAAGTTCCGGTCGGCATGATCGTCGATAACCGCATCACCGCCGTCAAAGCCGGGCTCGATATCCCGAGCGATCCGCTCGAGGCGCATTATCTTGCAGGCGGCGACGTGTCGCACGTCATCCTCGCCCTGATTGCGGCCGACAAGTCTGGCATTTCACTCGATTTCAATCGCGCCTGCGCAATTGATCTCGCAACCAAAGGCACCGGCAAGACTGTCCTCGAAGCCGTCCGCACCAGCATTAATCCCAAGATCATCGATGTGCCGAGCGCGGCGATGGGCCGGACGACAATCGACGGCGTGGCGAAGGACGGCATCGGCGTGAAAGTGAAAGCGCGTGTCACGGTGCGATCGCATCTCGATCGTTTCGTCGGCGGCGCGACGGAAGAAACGATCATCGCGCGGGTGGGCGAGGGGATTGTGACCTCGATCGGTTCGGCCGACACCTACAAGGAAGTGTTGGAGAATCCCGATCGCATTTCCAAGCTCGTCCTCCAGAAAGGGCTCGATAGCGGAACGGCCTTCGAGATTCTCTCGATCGATATCGCGGATGTCGATATCGGCGATAACATCGGCGCGAAACTGCAGGCCGAGCAGGCAGACGCCGACAAGCGCGTCGCCCAGGCGAAAGCGGAGGTGCGCCGCGCCGCCGCGGTCGCGGTCGAGCAGGAAATGCGCGCCCGCACCCAGGAGATGCGGGCCAAGGTCGTCGAGGCCGAGTCGTTAGTCCCGCAGGCGATGGCCGATGCCTTTCGCTCCGGCAACCTCGGGATCATGGATTACGTGCGGATGAAAAACGTTCAGGCCGACACGACGATGCGCGAATCGATCGGAGCGGCGGAAAAGTCGCCGACCGAAAATGCCTAACGACGGCGCGATCGATCGTGAACGATTCAATCATCTTTTTCGTCCTCGCCGGATTGGCGTTGATCTTCAAATGGCTCACGAACAAGGGATCGAACGCCGGAGAAAAGCCGCAGACACCGCCTAACGAGCCGCCGCCGCGACCCTCATCCCCGGGCGAAAGTGACGCAGAGCGAGTCCGCCGTTTTCTTGAGGCCCTCGGTGCACCCCCCGGCACCATCCCACCGCCACCGGTCCGCCCACGCCGTGTCGCGACGCCCATCGCAGCGCCGACGCCCGCTCCGAAACAGAAGCCGGCT
>DASXDC010000335.1:0-9898 GCA_036490855.1 Chthoniobacterales bacterium | reverse complement strand
CGCGCCGCTGCGGTCGATCCGAAACGCGAGCAGATCTTCGATCTCCCGGAAATTCCGAAACGCGCCGAGCGGCTCGAAATTTTGCTTAAGGAGCGGCCCGATCCAAAAGTGCCGGAAGAGAGATCGGGCAAGACATTCATCCTCGTCTCCGGTCTGCCGCGCTCTGGCACATCGCTCATGATGCAGTTGCTCGAAGCTGGCGGCGTTCCGCCCATGACGGATAAGGAGCGCGTCGCCGATGTCGATAATCCGCGCGGCTATTTCGAGTGGGAGGCAATCAAGCAAATCGCGAAAAAGCCGGAGTTGCTCGACGACGAAGCAGTCGACGGGCGCGCGATCAAATGCATCTCGATGCTTTTGCCGGCGTTACCCGAAAATCATCAGTACAAAGTCATCTTCATGCTTCGGCCGATCGCCGAAGTGGCCGCGTCCCAGAAAGCAATGACGGTCCGGCTCGGCACGAAAGGCGCCAAGCTCGATCCGCAACAACTCGAGCGCGGCCTGCGCGCCCATCGCGAAGAAACGCGTCGCTGGGTGACCAACGCCGAGCATGTCGACTGGCTCGAGATCGATTACCCGTCGCTCGTCCGCAATCCGGCACCGGCCATCAAACGACTCGTCGAATTCATTGGAGCAGAGCGGCTGCCTAACGAAAAAGCGATGAGCGCAATCGTCGATCCTTCTCTTCACCGCCGACGAGCCTAGCCCGGCGATTCCTTCCGGCGTCATAGCCTTATTTCGCCCGAGCCAAGACTGACTCGTTAGGCTAATTTGCGCCGGCGCCGGTTGCCGGATCGATGTCTGCAAGAAGACTGCGAAAGAGGCGTTGCGCCCCGCGCCAATCGCGGCTAATTCCCTAACGATATGTCCGCCACCAGTATCAGCCGCCTCCACGCTCGGGAGATTCTCGATTCGCGCGGCAACCCGACGATCGAAGTTGAAGTGCGTCTCGAAGGCGGCGGCTTCGGTCGCGCCGCGGTCCCGAGCGGGGCCAGCACCGGCGAACATGAGGCATGGGAATTGCGCGATGGCGACAAACAACGCTACGGCGGCAAAGGCGTCACGAAAGCGGTCGCTTCTGTCAACGAAACCATCGCGCCCGTCCTGCTCGGATTCGACGCTCTCCAGCAGGCGAAGCTCGACGACGAACTGATCGCGCTCGACGGCACGCCTAACAAATCGAAACTCGGCGCCAATGCATTGTTAGGCGTTTCCCTCGCGGCCGCGCATGCCGCGGCCGATTCCGAAAAGCTTCCGCTTTTTCGTTACCTCGGCGGAAGCGGAGCAAAGGTGTTGCCGGTCCCGATGATGAACATCCTGAACGGCGGCGCCCATTCCGACGCCCCGATTGATTTCCAAGAGTTCATGATCATGCCGAAGGGCGCACCCAGTTTTCCGGAAGCCCTTCGATACGGCGCGGAAGTTTTTCACGCCTTGAAAAAAGTCCTGCACGACCGGGGACTCTCGACGGCGATTGGCGACGAAGGTGGTTTTGCGCCGAATCTCAAATCCGTGGAAGACGCGCTGGAATCGATCGCAACCGCGGTGGAGAAGGCCGGCTACTCGTTAGGCGAACAAATTTTCATCGCGCTCGACCCGGCTTCTTCGGAGTTCTTTGACAAGGAACAAAACGCCTATGTCTTCAAAAAATCTGACGGTTCGAAACGGAGCGCGGCAGAACTGGTCGACTACTACGCCTCGCTCTCCGATCGCTTTCCGATCATCTCAATAGAGGATGGCTGTGCAGAGGATGATTGGGATGGCTGGAAGAAATTAACTGATCGGTTAGGCAAAAAAATGCAGCTGGTGGGCGACGATCTCTTCGTGACGAACGTCGCCTTTCTGCGTAAAGGAATCGATCTCGGCGTGGCTAATTCCATTCTTGTGAAGGTGAACCAAATCGGCACGCTGACTGAAACCTTCGCCACCATCGATCTCGCGAAAGAAAACGATTACACCGCCGTGATCAGTCACCGTTCCGGCGAGACGGAGGACACGACGATTGCCGATATCGCGGTCGCGACTAATGCCGGTCAGATCAAGACCGGTTCGCTTTGTCGCACCGACCGGGTGGCGAAGTATAATCAACTTCTGCGGATCGCGGAGGAATTGGGTGACAAGGCGGTTTACGGAGGTAAGATGCGCTAGTGGACGCCACCGGCTACGGCGATTTTCGCGCGCGACGCGAGGCCACCATCTGGCAGCGCATGAATCACATCCTGCGCGTCCTGCTTTTTCTCGCGGTCTGGCTCCTCATCATCAGTTTCTTCCTTCCGCCCTACAAAAAATTGAATCAGGGGCGGGCCGTGATCGATCAGCTCCAGGCACAACTGACCGAGGAAAAAACCCTCCTCGCGCGCCAGACGCGAGAGGTGACGCTCTTGAAGGCGGACCCGACCTACCTCGAAACCATCGCGCGCGATAAGCTCGACGTGATGAAGGAAGGTGAAACTGTTTTCCGTCTCGAGACGCGCCGCTCGCCTAACGAATCGCGGCCGTAGCTCACGACTCCTTTCCTCAGAAAACTGCCAGCCAAAATCTCGGAGTCGTTAGGCCGACGGCTGCGGAGTGGGCGGCGGAGGATTGATCTTTGTCTCGATCTTTTTCAACAGAGCGGCGCGCGGTCCGTCCGGGACCAGTCCTCCGATGCTGTGAATGAGGTTAAGCGCGGCGGGTTTATCGCCGCTCCGGAAGGATGCGTCGACCTGCTCGATCGCCGCGCGGAGGAGATCGTCTGTTTGGGAATACAGCGAGCGCGCCTGCCGCAGATAACTGATCGCGCTTTCGAAGTGGCCACTCTCTTTTTCCATCAGTCCCAAATCTTCGATCATCGCTCCGTTGCCGGCACGGGAAGCAGCGGCGCGCGCCTTCGTTAGGTAATCCGCGCCCTCTAACTCCGCGTTCGCGACCGCGAACTCGTGATACATGCGCCAGTCACTTTTCTTCCGTTTCTCCCCTGGCGCGTCGAGCTGAAGCCAATTGGCGTAGGGCCGGTAAAGCGGATCGCCCACCGCCACATTCATCCAGGAAAGCACTCGCGTGCCCATCGAGGCGCTCTCTGCAAAAGTGAAACCGTGCAGCAGCCGATCGTTGAAGATGTCGAGATGAGTCGTGAGCTGCAGATACGGCTCGTAGACATTGCCTAACGACGCCGCCGCGCCTTTGCTCAGGAGCGGTCCGACCCAGTTCGCGTCCGTAGAACGCAGGGTGCTCGCGCTGAAGGAATGGATGTGCACCGCGACCGCGCCGGGTTCGAAGTGAAAGTCCGGATCGGTGAAAGGCCCCGTCACGCCGCTCGCGTACCAACCGTAATAGAGCGCGCAGTTACTCATCGGGAACCCGGGCGGAAACAGCGCGGAGTCGGTGTCGTAGACGACCGGGATGCCGGCCTGTCTCAGATCTTTCGTGACTGTTTTTAGCCATTGATCGCCGTCCGCCAACCCGCCCGAAGTGTGGTCGGAACCGTCGACATAAGCGCGGCCCCAGAGACCTTTCTTCTCCGTCTCGACTGCATCGGTGATCATCCGCCTAACGATCGCGGTGGTCGGCGCGTCGAGCCGCCCGACGAGGAGGAGCGGCGTTTCCTCCAGCTCGCCGATTGGCCGGAAGCTTTGAAAATAGGGATTGTTCGCCGCTCCCGAAATCTCTCGCGAGAAAAGGCCGAGCACGCTCAGCTCCGAATCGACCGAAGCCTTATTCTCGCTCCCGATCTGATTGTTCTCTCGCCGATCGCCTGGATAATCGACCGTCGCGCGGATCTTCAACGGCATCCCACGAATCAACGCCACGAAGTGGATGCGGTTGGCGGTGACCGTCGGATGATCCTCCGCGTCCATCCGCAGCGTCCACCATTTCTCGGCGGAGAATCGTTTGCGGAGCGGCTCGGCGATTGTCTCGTCGTATTCCTGGCGGCTGATTTCCTCCTCGGTCGAACATTCCAGCCCGACCAGATGATCATCCGAAATGTGTCGCGCGCTGGCGTAAAAATGGGCGAGGGCGATGGAATCGACCGCGTTGCGGTTATAGACCACGATCGTCGCCCCGGCCAGATCAGCGCCACTCGGGAAGGCGAGAGCACTCGTGCCTAACGAGAGCCCGACGAGCGCGCAGAGGAGGCGGGTCATGGCGCTAGAACGATCTTCAAACCGTCGTAGGCGAGGCCGACATCCGGCGGTAGCTCGCCCTCAGCGCGCTGCGACAGCTCGTGAGAGATGTGGGTGAAAAGGGTTCGGCATGGGCGGACCCGCTGCGCGACGTCGAGGGCTTGCGCGACGCTGAGATGGGTTGGGTGCGGCTTTTCGCGCAGGGCATCGATCACGAGTAAACGAACGCCTTCGATCTGCCGGGCGATCTCGTTAGGCACGGCGCTGCAGTCGCTCAGGTAGGCGAGCAGTCGCACTCCAGCGCGCACAAAAAGATAGCCGTTGGTCACGGAACCGCCGTGCGGGACCGGAAGCGGCGTGATGGTGGTCTTGCCTAACGAAAAGGTTCCGTGGACGATATGCGGCTCGGGTTTCAAATATCCCGGCCACGCCGCCGGCGTCTTGAAGGCGAAGGCGTAGACGCGCTCCAGATCCGCCATCGTTTCCGCCGAGGCGTAGACTGGCATTCGCCCGCCGCGCGGAGCCGCGAACCTCCGCAGATCGTCGAAGCCCATCACATGATCGGTGTGGGCGTGAGTCATGATAACGGCGTCAACCTCCCAGATATTTTCGCGCAGGCATTGGGCCCGGAAATCCGTGCCGGTATCGACGACGTAGGAGCCTTCCGGCGTCTGCAGATAAATTGAGGCGCGAGTGCGATTGTCGCGTGGATCGTCCGAACGGCAGACGGCGCAATCGCAGCGGATCATCGGCACGCCCTGGGAGGTGCCAGTCCCGAGGAAAGTGACGATGAGTTGAGAGTTGGCGGTTGCAAGCTGAGAGTCGGACGCCTTCAGAGGCATATCTTTCAACTCGCAACCCTCAACTCTCAACTCCGGTGCTGCTCAGTTTGCTGCGAATCAAGAACCTCGCGCTGGTCGAGGACCTGGAGTGGGAACTCGCGCCCGGCTTTACCGCCGTCACAGGCGAAACTGGAGCCGGCAAATCGATCATCATCGGCGCTCTCAAGTTATTGTTAGGCGAGCGGGCTGATAAATCGCTCATTCGCACCGGCGCCGAAGCCTGCACGGTGGAGGCGATCTTCGCGGGGGACGACTTCTGGGAATTGAACCGGCAACTGGAGGAATCGGGCGTGGAGCGATCCGAAGGCGAGCTAATTCTGAAGCGCACCTTTTCGTTAGGCGGGAGCAGCCGGCATTTCGTTAACGGCTCTCCGGCCACTCTCAGCCTTCTCAAGACGATCGGCGACGGACTGGTCGACCTGCATGGGCCGCACGATCACCAATCGCTTCTCGCGCCGGAGCGACAGCTCGATTTGCTCGACGGTTTCGCGCAGGCGGACGCAGCGCGGGCGCAATATCAGACGGCATTCCGGCGCTGGCGGACGCTCGTCGCGGAAGAACAGATGCTGAGCAGCGCTGAAATCGTGCGCGAGCAGGAGATCGAACTGCTTCGTCATCAGGTGCAGGAAATCACGGCGGCGAAATTGAATCCTGCGGAAGAGGAAGGAATCCACGGGCGCTATCGGCTGGCGAGCAACAGCAAACGCCTGATCGAGCTTGCGACCGCAATCTCGCGCCAACTCTCGGAACTTGACGGCTCCGTGCTGAATCAGCTCGCCGAAACCCAGCGGCTCCTGCGCGAGTTGGAAAAGATCGATCCCAGCCTAACGGAAAGCGGAAGCGCGCATGCCGCGGCCGTGATCGAGCTGACTGAGATCGCGCGGACGCTCGATCGTTATGCGGAAAGGCTCGACCTCGATCCGGAGCAGCTCGCGCAGCTCGAAGAGCGGGTCACTCTGCTCGAAACTCTGAAGCGAAAATACGGCGGCTCAGTCCCGGAGGTGATCGCATTCGGCGAACGGGCGGCGGAACGGATGCGCAAGTTCGAGGGGCGTGACCTCGAGCTGGAGCGCCTGGGAAAGGAAATCGCCGAGGCAAAAAAATCAGTCGAGCGCGAGGCCGTTACGCTCCGAAAGCTGCGGCAAAGTTTCGCACCGAAGCTGGCGAAGAATATCCGCGCCCAGCTGGCCGACCTTGGTTTTCGCCAGTCGGAATTCGAGGTGCGTATTTTGCCTAACGATGAACCTCGCCTGCACGGCGGCGAGATCGCGGAGCTGCTTTTTTCGCCGAATCCGGGCGAGCC
The DNA here is from genome assembly GCA_036490855.1 of Chthoniobacterales bacterium. Classification (GTDB taxonomy): domain Bacteria; phylum Verrucomicrobiota; class Verrucomicrobiia; order Chthoniobacterales; family UBA10450; genus Palsa-1392. Next base: position 3,650 of record DASXDC010000335.1, on the reverse strand, counting down.
GCTCAAGCCCCTGCGGACGGTCGCGTCAAGCGGCGAGATCTCGCGCGTCATGCTCGCGATCAAGTCCGCGCTCGCGCTGCAGGACGCGATCCCGCTCCTCGTTTTCGATGAGATCGACGCGAATGTCGGAGGCGAGATCGCGAACTCCGTCGGAGCAAAGATGCGTGCCTTGGCGGAGCGTCACCAGGTCCTATGCATCACCCATTTGCCGCAGGTTGCGGCGCTGGCGACGACGCATTTTGTCGTCACGAAAGAGGTCGCGGGCGGCCGCACCTTTTCCCAGCTTCACGCGGCGAAGGGGAAGGCGCGGCAGGAGGAGATCGCGCGGATGCTCGGCGGGAAGAGCGAATCCGCGCTCAAGCACGCCGCCACTCTGCTCCGGTAAGGCCAGGCCATCGGCCGATTTTCACGAGGAAGATGGAACAGGGTTTGCTGAATCAAAGCCGGCGTTGTCCCAAGGCAGCGCCGGCCGAATGAGGAGTGAACCCAGCCTAACGATCGATCAAAGTTTCGCCAGCGGAGGCGTGCCTAACGATTCGGCCGGGGCGCGCTCGGCTCGCGCCGCGAAGTTGTTTGAGGTGCAACGCGAGAAGGTCTTTCGTGAGACCGATCAGCTTTTCCAGTGGCTGCTCCTTTTGGAATGGGCCGCCCTGATTCTCGTCACGCTCGGCATCGCGCCTGAGACGTGGCGAGGCCACGGCGGTTGGAGCCATCAGGCACTTTGGACCGCGATCGGTTTCGGAGGCGCGATCACGCTACTGCCAGTGGCAATGGCTCGCTTCCGCCCTGGGCGGGCGATGACCCGCTACACGATCGCGGTCGCGCAGATGTTGCAATCCGGATTGCTCATCAGCCTGAGCGAGGGTCGGATGGAGACGCATTTTCATGTCTTTTGTTCGCTCGTCATTCTTTCTTTTTATCGCGATTGGCGCGTCCTCGTGCCGGCGACGCTTGTCGTCGGGCTCGATCATTTCCTGCGAGGCGCCTACTGGCCATTTTCGATTTACGCCGCGGGTGGGTGGACGGCATGGCGCTCGCTCGAACATTGCGCCTGGGTGACCTTTGAGGACATCCTGCTGGGCGCTTCCTGCCTGCGCAGCACGGCGGAAATGCGGGCGACCGCCAACCGCGCCGCGGCTCTCGAGGCGAGCCAGTATGCGAAGCAACTCATTATGGACAGCTCGCGCGATGTCATTTGCACGAATGACGCGGAAGGGCGCTTCGTGACGGTGAGTGCCGCTTGTGAAGCGCTCTGGGGCTATAGCGCGGAAGAGTTGATCGGCAAAAGCTGCGCAGAAATTGTGCATCCCGACGATGGCGAACGAAGCCGGATCGCCAACCTCCAGGTGATGGCGGGACATCGGGTGACCAATTTCGAGAATCGCTACATTCGCAAGGATGGAAGTGTCGTCGACGTCCTTTGGTCGGCCTACTGGTCGGAAAGCGAAGGCACATTTTTTCAAGTCGCGCGCGACATCTCTCATCGCAAAAAGGCTGAAGTCGCGCTGCAGAAAACGAATCGCCAGCTCGAATCGGCTCTGCAGGCGAACCAGTTGATCATGGATAATTCCGAGGATGTGATCTGCAGTCTCGACGCCCAGGGTGTGTTCCTCTCCACTAATGCAGCCTGTCGTAACCTGTGGGGTTACGAGCCGGAGGAATTGATCGGGCGTTGTTTTCTCGTCCTTGTTCATCCAGAGGATCGCGCCTGGTCGCGCGAGGCGGAGGAGGGGACGCGGATGTCAGGCAAACGCAGTGATTTTGTAAATCGCTGTCTGCGCAAGGATGGGACGGTGGTCGATGTTCTTTGGTCCGCCAGCTGGTCGGCGACGGACGAAATTCTGGTCTGTGTTGCGCACGACGTGACGGAACAGCAGAGGGTGGAAAAGGCTCTGCGCGAAGCGAAGGAAGCAGCCGATCGCGCGAACCGTGCCAAGAGCGAATTCCTCTCGCGGATGAGCCACGAGCTACGCACGCCGCTCAATGCAATCCTGGGTTTCGGGCAATTGCTCGAGATGCAGGACCCGCGACCGGCACAGGTCCCGCATTTGCATCACATCCTGACCGGCGGCCGGCATCTCCTCGAGCTGATTAACGAAGTCCTCGATATCAGCCGCATCGAATCGGATCGCATGCATCTCTCACTCGAGCCGGTGAGCGTGAGTTTGGCGTTAAAGGAAGCGGTGGAATTGATCCAGCCACTCGCGACCGAACAGGCGGTGAATCTTTTCACACCGCCCGAGCTCGAGACGAATTGTTTTGTCCTCGCTGATCACCAGCGGTTGAAACAGGTCCTGCTCAATCTTCTGACCAACGGGGTGAAATATACCGGAGAAGGTGGCGCAGTGATGGTGACCTGCCAAATCGTGGAAGAGAAGGTGCGGCTCGCGGTCCACGATACCGGCATCGGCATCGCGCCGGATAAACTGGCGCGCGTCTTCACTCCCTTCGACCGTCTCGGCGCGGAGAAATCCGGGATTGAGGGGACTGGGCTCGGGCTGGCACTTTCGCAGCGGCTCGTGCACGCGATGCGAGGGAAAATCGGCGTCGACAGCATCATCGGGCAGGGAAGCATTTTCTGGCTGGAATTTGGGCGGACGGAATCACCCTCGAACGCCCTCGCCAAAGAAAAAACTGTGTCGTCGCGCCGGTCACGGCCGAAGAATGTGAAACAGCGATCGGTCCTCTACATCGAGGATAATCTCTCGAACCTCACGCTCGTCGAACAGCTCCTGCGCGAAGACGGCGGCATTCATCTCCTGACCGCGATGCAGGGCCGCATTGGACTTGATCTCGCTCGGCAGCATTCTCCCGATCTCATCCTGCTCGATCTGCATTTGCCCGACATGCCCGGCTGGGAAGTGCTCGACGCGCTGCAATCCAATGAGGCGACGCGTAACATTCCGACGATTGTGGTGAGCGCAGATGCGACCGCCGGCCAGTTGAAACGATTGCTCGACGCCGGGGCGCGAAATTACATCACGAAACCGATCGACGTTACGCAGTTCTATCGTGTGATGGATCAGACGGTGACGAAAGAGTCGTGTGCCCGCGCCTAACGACACCCGCTTGCGCGGGTGCCGCCGACGACAAATCGCTTTTCCGCCACCGCGGACCGCTGCTAGAGATCAGGCGTGCTGAATTATATCTGGCTCGCGCTCGTCCTTTTCGCGGTCGTGCTCGGCGGCTGGAACGGCCATCTCAAAGAAGTGACCGAGGGTGCATTCGATGGAGCGAAGACCGCGGTCACGATCGCGCTCGGATTGATCGGGATCATGGCGCTCTGGCTCGGCCTGATGCGGCTGGCGGAGCGTTCCGGAGTGGTGCAGAAACTCGCGCGCGGTCTGCGACCGGTCATGAACCGTCTTTTTCCGGGCGTGCCTAACGATCATCCGGCAATGGGGTCGATCCTGATGAACATGGCGGCGAACATGCTCGGCCTCGGCAATGCCGCTACGCCGCTCGGCTTGCGCGCGATGCGTGACCTTGAAGCGCTCAACCCGCACCCGGGCACGGCGACGAACGCGATGTGCACCTTTCTTGCCCTCAATACCAGCTCGGTCCAGCTCATCCCGACGACTGCGATCGCGATCCTCGTCGCGGCTGGCTCGACCAATCCGACTGCGATCGTCGGGACTTCGCTCCTCGCC
>DASXDC010000334.1:0-13270 GCA_036490855.1 Chthoniobacterales bacterium | reverse complement strand
CCCTATCGAAGCGATCGGTATCTTGGGGTCGACCACGCATGGGGCGGTGGGATCGATGTCAACTACATGGTGACGCGCTACCTCGGGATTGGCGCGGAGGGTTACGGGCTGGCCGCGGATGACGCGATCGGCCAGGCCTCGGGGAATCTGATTTTTCGATACCCGATTCCCGGCACCCGCTTCGCTCCCTACGGCTACGCTGGCGGCGGGGTGATCTTTAATGGTTCGCGGGCGGAAGATTTGGTCGATCGCGGGCGGAGCATTGGCAGCATCCGTCGGAACAGCGATGCCGAAGGAATGGGAGAATTCGGAGCCGGTCTCGAATTTCGCCTCACGCCGAACATTGGGATCGTCAACGACTTCAGCTGGAACGTCGTCAACGGCGAGCGCAACGATTTCGGGATGGTTCGTTCCGGAGTTCGATTCGCCTTCTAGGGCTCTCCGGACGTCTCGACAAAGGAGCTGATTTCGCCTAACGACTTCCGTTGAATGTCGGGTACCTGGGCGCTTTTCGCCGGATGGCCGACGACCAGGAGGAGGAACGGTTTCTCGTGCGCCGGACGGCCGAGAAGCTTGTTCAGGAATCCCATCGGGCTCGGCGTATGGGTGAGCGAGACGAGCCCGGCATGATGCACCGCCGCGACCAGAAAGCCGGTCGCGATCCCAACCGATTCGATCGCGTAGTAATGCTTTAGCTTCCGGCCATCGGGCAGGAGTCGCCACGGCTGGGCGAAGATCGCGATCAACCAGGGCGCCGTTTCGAGGAACGGTTTGCGCGAGTCGGTTCCGAGCGCGGCGAGCGCTTCCAACCATTCGTTAGGCGCGCGGTGTTCGTAGAATTCCCGCTCCTCCGCTTCGGCCGCGACCCGGATCTCATGTTTGAGCGCGGGATCGCTCACCGCCACGAAATGCCACGGCTGGAGATTGGCCCCGTTCGGCGCGCTTCCCGCCGTCCGCAGGCATTGCTCGATCACTTCGCGCGCAACCGGCCGGTCGGAAAAATCGCGGACCGTGCGCCGCCGCATCACTTCCTCGTGAAATGCAGTCGCGCGTGCCAGCACTTTGTCGTCGGCGAGTGATTCTCGCGGCGGCAGCGGGATGAAATTCGGTTTGCTCACGACCGGAGTCTATCCCGTTAAAGCAATTTTGGTAACCGCCCCCGGATTCGGGCGCGACTTCGTGCGCCTCGGCACGTTGGAAAATCTGCCGCTTCTGGCAGGCGACCGAGTTGCTCGTTAGGCGCGAGCCTGCCCGCCGCGCAGCTGGACGCAATCGACCAGCACCTGCCCCGCGCGCAGGTCGCTGATCACTACCAGGCTGTCGTTAGGCGCGAGCAATTTTTCCCGGCGCAGGTGTTTTTCCGCCGCCTCGACCGTCGCATTCGGATCGTCGGTGAAGTCGAGCTGAACTGGTTGTGTTCCCCAGCAAAGCGCGAGCTGCCGACAGACCGGTTCGGTGGAGGCGAAGGCGAAGATCGGTGCCCGCTCCGGACGCATGTTGGAGACGTAGCGCGCCATCGTGCCATGCCGGGTGAAGACGAGAATCTTCGCGCGCGGCAGCGAATCAGCGAGGGCGACGGCCGAGGCGACCATTTTTTCGCGGGTGTTTTCGAGCAGCGCTTCCTTTCCATAGCCGGCCCCGCCGCTGCGCTCGATCCGGAGCGCGACGCGGTGGAGCACTTTCACGCACTCGACCGGATAGCGGCCGGAGGTTGTCTCGCCGGTCAACATGATGGCGTCGGCCTGTTCGAAAACGGCATTCGCCACATCCGTGATTTCCGCCCGAGTCGGAACCGGATTGTTGATCATCGACTCGAGCATCTGGGTCGCGACGATGACCGGCTTACCGAGGCGAAGGCAGCGTTTCACGATCCGGCGCTGGATGATTGGCAGGTCTTCCATCGGACATTCAATGCCGAGATCGCCGCGCGCGACGAGGATCGCATCGGCGGCCTCGATCATGTCATCGATGTCACGGACGGCGCTTTGGCTTTCGATTTTCGCCATCACACCGGCTGAGCTTCCTTCGTCTTTCAAAACCTGACGCAGTTCTTCCAGGTCCTCCTTCCGGCGCGCAAAACTGAGGGCGACGAAATCAACCGCCAACTCCGCGCCGAGTGCGACGTCGGCCAAATCCTTTTCGGTCAGGGCGGGAAGGTTTACATGTACGCCGGGAAGATTGATGTGCCGGCGCGAGCCGAGCTTGCCCGCGGTCAGGACGCTGCTGCAAATGCGATCATTCTTCTTTGCTTTCACCCGCACCTGCATGAGGCCATTGTCGAGTAGCACGATGTCGCCAACCGAGACGTCGTCGATCAGACCATCGTAATTAACGGTGATGGAATTGGGCTCGCTCGGTCTCGCCCCGCGGACGGTGATTTCGAGAATGTCGCCAACCGCGAGAGTGAGCTCGGTCGTTAGGTCACCGGTCCGAATCGCCGGTCCTTGCGTATCGAGAAGGAGCGCGACGTTGCGTTCCAAATCTCGCGCGATGGAGCGGACGCGGGGCACGATTCCACGCACCCATTCGTGCTTCGCGTGACTCATGTTCAAGCGAAAGACGTCGGTCCCGGCCTCGATCATCTGCCGGATGATCTCCGAAGTTTCGGAAGCCGGCCCGAGAGTGCAGATAATTTTGGTCTTGCGCATCGCGCTTCAGAATTGAGGCGAGGGATGGAATTGCAAGGACGTATTGATCAAGTGGAGACCTTGCGCTGCGGCTTGAAAGGATGGGCCATGTCCGGCGCGACTCGCTCCCGCAGACTGGTACAGGGCCTTTCCAAAAAGTGAAAAAGCAGCGCGCTCAGCAGGATGGAGCCCCCGAGGAGGAGGACGAACATGATGAGTGCGTGGCTGAGAGAATCACGCCAATCTCGGAAGCCATACTTCATCAGGAGGTGAAAGACCGGCAGATGCACGAGGTAAAGCGCGTAGGACCAGAGCGCGATCTTTCGCACCGCAAGGCTGGCAAAGTTTTCTCGCGCCAGCCGCCAAACGGAAGCGAAGGGGAGAAGGAGCGCAAAGCCTAACGATACCAAAGTGAAGCGAAAAGTCCGGGCGAAGTAATCGTCCGGTCCAAAAACAAAGTGGCCGTTGCGCCAGCGCCATAACGAGCAATAGAGCGCGACGAGGGTAAGGATGCCGATCATCGCCACAAGTTTCGGGCGCGCCTGCCAGAGCGGCGGCCAGCCTAACGAGAGCCAGGCGGCAAAGACGCCGATCATGATTCCATCGAAGCGATAGATCACAATCACGCGCTGCCATTGCGCCCAATCGGCCCCGGGAGCGCGCGCTGAGATCATCCGACCGACGGTCGAGAAGAGAAAAAAAACGGCCGCTACGCTTAGGAAAACGGGAACGAATTTTTTCTCGAACTGCAACCCGAGCCAGATCATGGCCGGGAAAAGCAGGTAAAACCATTCCTCGATCGCCAGGCTCCATGATTCCGGAAAAAAAATCGGATGATAAGCCACGAGGGTGCGAAGGAAGAAACCGTGCTCAAGAATCTCGGCTAACGAGAGCGGGTGGTCCTGGAGCTCGACCTCGAGGAGAACGTTGAGAATGAGGAAAAGCCAGAAGAGCGGCAGAGTCCGAAACCAGCGGCGGATATAGAATATGCGGACCGTATTTGCTTTTCCCAAGCGCGTGTCGGAACGAATCAAGATGCGTCCGATCAGGAACCCGCTCAGGACGAAGAACAACTCGACGCCGTAGAAACCGCCGTGCCCGAGCAAGCCAAACCACGTCGGCATTTGCGGGTAGAGCAGGCCGAAGCCATGCGCAAAAAGAACGCTCAGGATTGCGATTGTCCGCAGGCAATCGAGACCAAAAACTCGGCCGCTCGTCGGGTCGCTCATCGAGGAATTGCGCGCAGCCTGCTCATCTCTTAGGCATCGGATTTTCAGAATTCCGCCGCGTTCCTCAAATGCAAGGCGATTCTCCTCCCGCTGCGACGGTGGACGATTGCGCGCGAGGCAGGTGCGGCATCTAGTAGGCCCCGTGCAAGACCTGGCTGACGTCTCCCTCGCCATTGTCTGTCCGATGGCCAACGAAGGGCAGACGGCGAGGCGTTTCGTCGGTGAAGTGCTGGCGAACTGCGCGGCCCTCCGGAGTCGAAGATTTTTCGCGGTCATCGATCGCGTGAGTTTCGACGACACGCTCTCAGCTCTTCAGGCACATGCCAGGATCATGCCAGAGTTGTCGGTGGTCTGGGCGCCGGAGAATCGCAGCGTTGTCGACGCCTACCGAAGAGGGTATGAGGAAGCAGTGAAAACAGGAGCAGACTGGATTCTGGAAATCGACGCCGGCTTCAGTCATCAGCCCTCTGACATTCCGCTCCTCCTGGGGAAAATGCAGGAAGGTTACGACTGTGTTTTTGGTAGTCGCTTTTGTCCGGGAGGAGCGATGATGAATAGTTCGTGGCGACGCTACGCCCTGAGTTACGGCGGGACCTTGCTCGCAAACACTTTACTGGGAACCAGCCTAACGGACATGACGAGCGGCTTTCAGCTATTTCAGCGCCAGGCTCTTCAGGCTGTGCTGCGGTGTGGAATTCGCTCTCACGGCCCATTTTTCCAAACAGAGATGAAGGCTCACTGCCGTCAGATGAATGTCACGGAGGTGCCGATTCAATATCAGTCACCGACACATGCCGTCGGATCTGCTGCTCTGGGCGATGCGTTGCTTAATCTCGGGCGCCTTCTATGGGCGCGCGTCGCGGGACGCCTGTGAGCGACCTCGTTTCCCTCAATCAGGATTCCGGCCGGCCAGCGATCGTTGTGACTTCAATCTCCGCCCCCAGTCGCGCGATGCAGAAAATCGCGCAGGGCGCAGCCGATGCCGGCTATGACTTCATAGTGATCGGCGATGCCAGGAGTCCGTCCGATTTTCACTCGGAAGGCTGCGATTACTACGATCTCCCGCGTCAGCGGACAACGGGGCTCAAGTTCGCGGAGGTCTGTCCAATGAATCATTATGCGCGGAAGAACATTGGCTACCTTCTTGCGATTCGTGTTGGAGCATCACTTATCATCGAGACTGATGACGATAACTCGCCGCAGGCGAACTTCTGGAGAACCCGTCGGATGAAAATGACTGCTCCCGTTGTAAAGACATCAGGGTGGGTCAATGTTTACAGATACTTTACGCAAGAGTTAATTTGGCCGCGCGGCCTGCCACTGGATGCGATACAGCAGGAGGTTCCGGCTTTCGACGAGTTGCCCGCCGCTATCGATTGCCCGATCCAGCAGGGCCTGGCGGATGAGAACCCTGACCTCGACGCCGTCTATCGCCTGACGCTCCCGCTTCCGCGCAGCTTTCGAAAAGATATAATAGTCGCGCTGGCCGCTCGTGCCTGGTGTCCTTTCAATAGCCAAAATACTGCCTGGTGGCCGCCGGCCTATCCGCTGCTTTATTTGCCGTCATATTGTTCCTTTCGGATGACGGATATCTGGCGAAGCTTCGTCGCGCAACGTATCGCCTGGGAGAACAACTGGAATATCATCTTTCAAAGCCCAGACGTGTCGCAAAACCGAAATCCGCATAATCTGATGCGAGACTTTGAAGACGAAGTCCCGGGTTACTTGCATAATCGCGCCATTGCCTCCACCCTCGACTGTTTGAGCCTGAAGCGGGGAACCAAGCATACGAGGGACAACCTTCGAAGGTGCTACTTGGCGCTCGTTCGTGGAGGTTGGATGAAAGAGGACGAACTTTGCCTGATGGACGTCTGGTTGGATGACTTAAAGTCGATCGTGTCCGCTTAGAAATCACTCACCTGTGTCAGTCGCGTCCATTCCAGCAGGAGGGGGAGACACGGTCTGGAGGCGTTTCGGGGTCGGCTGGGCGCTTCTGCTCCTTCTGATCGCGATCGCTTACGACGCCTTTTTCCTGCGCATCTTTTCGCAATGGTGGTTTGAAGACGATCCCGTTCTGTTTGCTTTTGCAAAGAGTGCCGCGAATCCGCTCGCTTTCTTCCTCCCTGGGACGCTTAAGGCTTACGGTGCAGGCGGAGCTCTTGCGCCCTTGCAAGGGATTTCTGAGTGGATCGACGGTGCGTTCGCTTATCGCAGCGTTACCTTTGCCCATTGGCATAACGTTGCCAGCCTTACGGCCACACTATGGCTCGGGTTTCATGTGCTTCGGCACTTTTCGGTCTCTCGTCCAGGTGCACTGTTCATTTGCGTACTCTGGCTTTTTCTCCCGCCGACGATCGTGGTCAATGAGTTTCTCGCCGCGCGACATTACCTGGAAGGCTTTGCCGTAAGCCTGCTTGCAGTGGGAATAGCGCAGGAGATCGCGCAAGGTCGTTGGACGGAAGATGGATTGTCGATCGGAAAACTGTATCTGACGCTCGCAACCGCGATGCTCTTTAAGGAGATATTTGCGATCACCGTGCCACTTTTCATTTTCATCTACCTCTACGAGGCAAAGCGCTATCGCGGCGCGATCGGTGCTGTGGTTTTGGTACCATTTTATCTCCTTTACCGTTACCTGAGTTTTGGCGCTGGCGTGAGCTGGGGTTCTCCTTTCCTCGGACCGATGGCATACCTCCGGTATCTGACGCACCTGCCTTACGCGATGGCGGGGAATTGTGGCGGTTACCTCCTTCTGATCTTCTTTGGGCTCGCGCTAGTCGGTTTCGCGCGGAAGCGCGGACGGCCGATCCGCGTTTTCGGTTATGCGACGTTGCTCATCGCTTCGAACCTGGTCGTGATTTATCCTGTCTCTTATCCGCTCAGCCATGAGTGGATGGAAAATGGAGCGTGGGATCGCGTTCTGTTTCCGCTCGATTCCGGCCTCCTCTTCGCAGGCGGCATCTTTTGGTTTCAAGCATTCAATCCGCAGGTTCGCCGTCTCGGCGGTGGACTTGCCCTCATTATCCTCCTTTGCGGAGCAGTCGTTACGCGCGAGAAATGGCAAGTTATGATGGCGCAATACCGACGAGAGGGACTGTTTTATCTCGCCCATCCGGATCGATTACTTTACTCGGAAGTCCGCGCCGCGTTTTTCCTCGATGGTGTGCGTGAACTTTACAACATTCCAAAGCGCCACCACGTTCTGAGCGTAAACCGGACGAAGCCGCCAACGGACATAATCGCCGGTCACACCACCATCTGGCGACTTGTCGACGGGAAGTTTCGACAGGATCGAAAGCTATTTCTCGAACTTGAGTCACACTCGCCGTCTCCCTAAAAGGCACACCTAACAACGCGGTGGAATGGCGAGCACAAAGCCAGGTGGCTCGAGCGAGAGATTCGGGTTGTAGAAGGGATCGCGCGACAGGCGTTCGCCCCAACGTCTTTGCATGTAGTTGACCTCTTCGGCCATCGGTTTCGCGCGTAGTGCTTCCCGGCCAGCCAAAGTGAGATTGGCGTAGGGAGTCCAGACGACCTGAAGATTTTGCTCCCCTAGTCGAAGGCAAAGGTCGATGTCGTAAAAATGATGAGGCAAATTCCTGACGTCAAAGCCTCCGGCTTGCACGAAAACCTTCTGCCGAAGAGCCAGGCAAGCGCCGGAAACCGCGGAATAATTCTGCTGCAGCCAGGCGCGATTAAAGTAGCCGGGATGTTCGCGTGGAAGGCCTTGAAACGGTGGCGCGGCCAGGCCATTCAAGCCGAGGATGAGTCCGCCATCCTCCAGTTGGCCCCGGGCTGACCAGAGCCGGGCTCCGACCGCTCCGACCTCTGGCCTAACGACATGACTGACGATTTCTTCCAGCCAGCCAATCTCCGTCGCTTCGATTGTGCGATGAAGAAAGATTAGCACCTCGCCTTTGGCTCGAGTTGCCGCCGCGTTCATCGCAGTCGACCCCGCTGGCGCGCGGATAATTTCCAGCGTGGGAAACGAAAAACCCTCGTGCGCGTCATCCATCGTGGTCGTGATCAGGGTGACTTTTGGCAGCGGCCGCGGGACTTCATAGATAACGCGGTGTGACTCCTCGTTCTGCGGGCAGGCTTCGGCCCGGGCCGCGATCCCACGCTCGTTAAGGTAACTGTTGAGTGCGCGGCGCGCAGCGTGACGCGCATACGGTTTCGCATCCGGCTTTTTCGCCAGACTGCCCGGAAGCGTGCGCCAATGATAAAGGAGGTGCGGGATGTGTCGGATCTGCCTTGCATCGGAGCGGGCGACGCAGCGAAGGGCGAGATCATAATCTTGCGAACCTTCAAAGCCTTCGCGAAATCCGCCGATCTCGCGCAGCAGCGCACTGCGATAAACGCCGAGATGGTTGAGATAGTTTTGCGCCAGGAAAAGTTCTGGACTCCAATCGGGCTTGAAGAAGGGATTGGATCGTGCGCCGGCCGCATCGACGAAGTCCTCGTCAGAGTAGATCACGCTGGCGTCGGGATGACGGTCGATCTCCAATGCCACTGCGGCGAGGGCGTTTTCCGCCACCAGGTCATCCTGATCGAGCAGAGCACACCATTCTCCCCTAACGAGTGTCAGAGCAGAATTCGAGCAGGCGGAGATGTGTCCATTCTTGTCACGAAAGATGAGCCGGAGGCGTGGATCACTTTGTGCCTGCTCTTTGAGAAATGGTCGCACGCGCGGATCAGTCGAAGCGTCATCGGCCAGGCAGAGTTCCCAGTGCTGATAAATTTGCCGACGGACCGATTCAATTGCCTCGCCGAGAAATTTTAGATCAGGATTGTAGACCGGCAGCAGAACGGAAATGAGTGGACGGTATGCGAGCCCATCCGTCTCCCGCCTCAGCTCTGCGCGGTCTTTCGCAGAGAGATTCGAGAAGCGCTCGAGCCATTCCTGATAGGTCATGGGTTCCTTTGGTGCGGAGCCATTTCGCGAAAGAGCGCGACGAAGCTCCGTCCCAGTTGATCGATTGAGAAATAGGCGAGAAAAGTCTGGTGCGCATTCTTGCCTAACGACTCGACGAGTTCTCCGTTCTCGACCGTGCGGCGCAAAGCCATCGCCAGGGCGCGGCTATCATTCGACGGAACGAGAAGCGCATTGCTCTCATCACTCAGCCACTCCGTCACTCCGCCGACGCGGGTGCTGATGATCATCTTGCCGAGACCCATCGCTTCCAGAATCGCCACCGGCATGGTTTCATCGCGCGAGGCGCAGACGAGGACATCGGCCCGAGCGATCGCTTGCAGCGCCTCTCCATGGTCGAGCGCCGCGCGCACTTCAACGTTAGGCATTTCAGCCGCCTCGCGCAGAAGCGCTTCGTGAAAAGTTCGATCCAGGACGCGCCCAGCCAGAAAGAAACGCGCGCGTTGACGGACCGAATCATCCAGTTCCTCGATCGCTCGCAGGAAAAGATCCTGTCCTTTGCGCGGTTCGTAGCTGCCAAGAAGAAGGAATTCTCTTTCCCGAATACTACTTGTCGTTAGGCCAGGTGGCGCGTTTGGCACTGGAATGCCGTACGGGATCACCGTGATCGGCCGGTCGATTCGCCTCGCGTAGATTTCCGCCGTCCGCGGCGTCGGCAGAACGAGGCAGTCAGCCAGTTCGAGAGCGGATTGGATTTCAGGAATCGCCGCGATCAACTGTTCAGCCACGAGACTTTCATGGATATACCAGACCGCCGGCACTCCTGCCTCGTGCGCCGCGCGCACCGCCGCCCACATCACGAGCGTGTTTGCCACCACGAGGTCGAAGCGGGCACAAAGGTGCCGCAATTCTTCCATGGCCGGCGGGACTGAAAGATCGAGGATCGGAAATGTCGATACCCCAGCCTGCGCCAGCCTGCTCGAGAGCGGGCCCGATTCAGCAGCCTCTGCTTTCGGAATGGCGACCGAGACTTGCCAGCCCTTCCGCTTCAGCCAATTCACGAGGTGAAACAACTGGATCGGCGCCCCGCTCAGGGTCGTCTCATGAGCGAAGAAGAGGATCTTCATGAGCGCCTTTCGTTAGGGCGAAAGAAAGTTGCGGCGCCGAGGAAGACGACAAGCACGAGCAGAGCCGACCAGAGTGGGAGGATCGGAAAGAGAAATCGATCCTGTGTCGCGTCAAAGGCTGTGGCGTCGAGCCAGGCCAGCAATGTCGCCCGCGACAACACCGCCGCGGCGAGAAGCAAAATCGCGCACCATGCATCGCGGTACTGCGCGCGTGATCGCCCGGCAAATAACAGCCGGACGCAGGCTGCGAGAGCGAGGAGGTGCAGGGCGAACATGGCGACGCAGTGATACTGAGAGATGAAGTTTTCGAGGGCGGCGGCTAGCCCGCGTCGCACTGGCCGACTCGCGGGATTTCGCCGTGCGATCTGGTTGTAGAGAGTAACCTCGGTCGTCGTTAGGCCAGCATCGTCCTGCAGAAGCGTGATCTTCCACTGCGCAAAGACCCGCGCCGCGATTCGTCCGATGGAGGCTGGGAAACGCCGCAACCCGCCGCTCTGCACTAACGGATCGAGGAATCCGTCCACGACGAAACGAGTCGGGAGCCGACTCGCATCGCAGGCGGCATTGATCTCGCGCGAGGCTTTGATAAAAAACCTTCGCGATTGCGCAGGAGACTCAAAGATGCCCTCAACCGCCGCCGCCTGCCGCGTCGCCCAAACGATCCAGCCAACGCCGATCTCGTTAGGCGTCCCCGTTCGCCGCAACGTCTCGACCCGCCACGCTTCGCCGACCGGGCCATCGAGCGGCCCGCGCAGCTTTGCTAAGGTTGGACTCACCGCGAAGGCGCGGTGCAGAGTGTCCATCGTGATCGGGGCGTAAGGCTTCGGCTCCGCCGGCTTGATCCGGAGCAGACTGTGATAGAGCGACTGGAAAACCGGCGCGGTCATCTCGGAGCGGGCAAACGAGTGGAAGACCCGATCGTTGATCGAGTAGATGATGGTGACAAGTGCGACCGCCGTGCCGGCAGTGATTGCGATCGGCAAGAGGCTGGCGCGTTTTTCGCGAAGGAAAAAAATCACCGCCCAGACCGCAAGCAAAACGATGAGCAAAATACCTTCCTCGCGCGTGTTCCAAAGAATGGCGATCAAGGCGCCAGCGATGAGAGCGAGCCACCAGCTTCGGTGCGCGAGCAGGAGCAGCAGTCCGCCGAGAAGATACCAAAGCAGGGGGGCGTAAAAATTATCCGACATGGTGTAGTCGTTTTGCTGAAAGCCAATCGGATGGAGACTGAGAAACAGAAAACACCCGAGGCAGACCCAAGGACTGACGCCGAGGTGGCGAAACGCCACGATCAGAACGACGGCCGCGCCTGACTGCAGGAGTTCGATCGCGAGCCGCTGTGGGAAATGAAGCCAGCTCGTAAGCGCGAGCCAGAGTGGATAGGCACATGGCCGGAGAAAGGCGACCCAGTCGTAAGGCGTCCCCCAATACCAGTGGCTCGCCGAGCGCACATACCAAAGAGCATCGTATTGCGTCGCGCTACCCACGATCGATTCGCCCCTGACGAGCCAAAGTTTGAAAAGGATCAGGAGGACGAGCCCGATGATAAATCCCGCGCGGGAAAGTGATCGGCGGCTCACGCAGTTCGGGGCTCCGAAGGTGAGAAGCCGAGAAGCCGACGGAAGGAACGCGCGAGGACGGCCAAGAATGGATATTTCTTCACCCGCCAGACGATGGTGTGTCCATTTCCAACCTTGTCGTCCGTTTCTTGGAAGATGATTTCTGCGAGGGCCGCGTGTCGGTGCGCTTCATTGTACCAACCCGCGATTTCGCGCAGGAGGTGCGGAGAAAAGATGGTGTAGTGGCCGCGGCCGCTGCCTGTTTCGGAGGGCGGAAGCGAACCGGTCCGACGCTCTTTTTTGTGAATCTCAATCAGGGAGGCAATCGCAGTCAGCGGCCGACCTTTGTCGGACAGTGCCGCATCGCGCTTCGGCACAATGACGAAGAGATAGCCGCCGGGTTTGATTAGTCTGATCCATTCCTCGAGAGCGACCAGCGCGTTGGGGAGATGTTCCCAGACGTGGGAGTGGAGGACAAAATCGACGCTGTTGTCGGGCAGCGGGACGTGCGCGGCATCGGCCGAGATATCGATCTGCGAAAACCTCCCGCACATTTCGAGCTGCGCCTGCTTGAAAAATTCGTAGTCGAAAGCATTGCGATCCGATCCCAATCCGACGTTCCGTGTTTTCAAGCCGAAGGGATTGTGCGCGGCCGGTCCGATTTCTAATCCGTCGAGGCCGTCGAGGAGTTGGTGCGCCAATCTTGACTCGGGAAAAATGGTCGGCGATGAGGACTGAGATTTCTCGATCGTCATGGGTGACGGGCTGCAGCGTCGCGGCCAATCCGAGCTTGCGCAACCGTGAGCGCGCTTGAAGTTCCTCCGTCATGACCCAGCCTGAGGCCGCGCGCCGCTCTCTTGTTTTTTCCGCCTCGAATGAGTCGCGCTTCTGGTGGCATCGGCTTCCGCGGAGCAGTTATATCCCGCCGATTTTCGCGAGCTTGAGTGATGAAGAATGGGAGTTAATGGCCGAATGGTTTCGCGAGACGACGCGCCAGAACCTGATCGGTGAATGCGTCGTGCCGATCATGTCGCTCCTCCACGGGCTGGTGATGGGGAGCGGTATTCAGCGCATCGTGCAGTTGGGAACGCACGCCGGTTACTCGAGTCTGCTCCTCGGTTTCTACCTGCGGCAGATGCAGGCGAAGCAGGCGCTTTTTAGTTTCGAAATTGACGAGCCGCTCTGCCGGTTTGCGCGGGAATGGATCGATCGCGCCGGACTCGGTTCACTCGTCAGGGTGGAACTGCGCAGTTCGCTTGATTCGGCCGCGCCGACCCTGGCCAAAGAGTATCTGGGCGGCGCGCCGGAGCTGATCTTTCTCGATAGCTCTCATGAATATCGGCAAACCCTGGATGAATTAAGTGTCTGGTATCCGGCCCTCGCCCCTGGTGGGTTGCTCGTCCTGCATGACACAAGTGAGTTTGCGGTCAGCTTCGACATCACACAGCAGGGGGGCGTGCAACGGGCTTTGCGGGAATGGTGCGCCGCGCATCCGCAGGTCGAGGTGATTTCGCTCAATCACCGCGTGACGGCGATGGAGACGCCGGGAATGGTTTACCAGGATTTTTGCGGCGTTGGCCTGATCCAGAAATCGGTCTAACGAACATAGCCATCGCAAGGGCGCCATGCACCAGAGTTCATACGATCGGATGGCGGAATTTTGCCGCGATTATCTGGAGCCGCGCCACTCCGAACCGCTCACGATCATCGATCTCGGGAGCTGCGATTATAACGGCTCCTATCGGGCGATCTTTGCGCGCAAACCATGGCGCTATGTCGGGGCGGACCTGGCGGCGGGCAAGAACGTCGACCTCGTTCTACATCAACCCTACGACTGGTGTGAGATCAAATCGGA
>DASXDC010000333.1:0-3816 GCA_036490855.1 Chthoniobacterales bacterium | reverse complement strand
GTGCTGAATCGCGCCGGCGACACAAAAGTCGACAGCAGCGGCGGAAAACTTCGGCTCGGTAACATCAGCGGAAAATTGAACGCCAAAACTTCTGGTGGTTCCGTCTCAGCGATCCTTCCTTCGCCGGTCGCGGGCGACATTCGGCTCGAAACCTCAGGCGGCGGCATCACCGTCCTCACCCCGGCGAACGCCGCCCTAACGATTGATGCCGAGACCAGCGCCGGCGGCGTACACAGCGACTTGCCGATCGTGCGCAGCAGTTCCGAGAGCGATTCACTCAAGGGGACGATGAACGGCGGCGGGACCGAGCTCGTTCTGCGGAGCAACGCCGGCTCGATCGAGATTGTCTCGGCCGACAAGACAACTGCACAGCAATAAGCGGCTGTTTCGGCATGAACGATCTGCGCTTCGCTTTTCGCCAGCTCTTCAAGGAGCCGCGTTTCACCTTCGTCGCGGTCCTCGCTCTCGCGATCGGCATCGGAGCGAACACAGCAATTTTCAGCGTCGTCAACGCCGTTCTTCTCAAGCCGCTCCCGTTCCCGCAGCCGCAGCAGCTCCTTGCCTGGGGCTCGCTGGAAAATCGCCAGCCTAACGAAACCGGATTCGACTCCGTCAGTTATCCTGACTTCTTCGATTTCCGCGCCCAGAACAAAAGCTTCTCCCACCTCGCGGTTCATCGAATGGAAAGCCTGGCTCTGGTGGGCGACGGTCCGGCCCAAAGTCTGCGCGCCGAAAAAGTTTCCGGCGAATTTTTCGAAGTCCTCGGCGTGCAGCCGGTCCTTGGCCGCGGCTTCCGGCGCGAGGAGGAAAAGGCAGGCGGAGGTCCGGGCGGCTTTACGGTCGTCCTGAGCCACGCATTTTGGGAGCAGCATTTTAAGGGCGATGATTCCGTTCTCGGAAAATCGATCACGCTCGACGGCCGGCCCTTCACCGTCATTGGCATCATGCCGTCGGATTTTTCGTTCCCGATCGATTCCGAGCCGGCCGAGGTTTTTGTCACCATCGCACTCGACGCGAGCAACGCGGACGGAAGCAAGCCGCAGACAGCGCAGCGCGGCAGCCACAGCCTGCAAGGAATCGGTCGCTTGAAGTCGGGTGCGACCGTCGCGCAGGCCGACGCGGAGTTGCGCACCATCGCGGCCGCGCTCGCTCGTCAGTATCCGGAATCGGACACGAAGTTCAGCGCCGGCGCCGCGCCCCTGCGCGAGGATTTGATCGGCGACACCGCGCGCGGACTTTACGTCCTCTTCGGCGCGGTCGGCTGCGTCCTCCTGATCGCGAGCGCGAACGTGGCCAACCTTCTCCTCGCTCGCGCCACGGTTCGGCAGAAGGAGATTGCTCTCCGTTCCGCCCTCGGTGCCAGCCGCGCCAGAATCGTTAGGCAGCTGCTGACCGAGAGCGTCCTCCTCGCCGCTCTCGGGGGCGGCTGCGGTTTGATCCTCGCCGTCTGGGGAACGGAATTTCTCGTCTCGTTAGTCCCGGAAACCATTCCCCGCGCTCAGCATATTCAGCTCGATGGCGTCGTCCTCGCCTTCACTTTCCTCGCTTCGTTAGGCACAGGACTTCTTTTTGGGCTCGCGCCGGCCCTGCAGAGCTCGCGCCTCGATCTGCGCGGTGCGCTCAACGAGAGCGCACGCGGCTCGAGCAGTGGCGGCCATCATCGCCTGCGCAACGCGCTCGTCGTCGGCGAAGTGGCGCTCGCGCTTCTCCTTCTCACCGGTGCCGGATTACTCCTGCAAAGCTTTGCCCGGCTCAGCCAGGTGAATCCCGGTGTGCAACCGGATCGACTTTTCACCGCAGGCATCACCCTGCCCGACGCGGCCTATCCGAAACCAGAAAGGGTCGCGCTCTTCCAGGATCAACTTCTGGCCCGGGTGCGTGCGCTATCCGATGTGCGGGATGCGAGCACGGTCTTCCCGCTTCCGCTCAGCGGAACCAATGTCGCCACTTCCTTCGACCTCGAAGAGCATCCGAAACCGGAAGGGCGGCGTGACGCCAGTCCGACACGAATCGCCGGCTCCGATTATTTCCGGACGATGGGAATCTCGTTAGTCCGGGGCCGGCTCTTCGATGCCTCAGATCGCCTCGACCGCCAGCCGGTCGTCATCGTCAACCAGCGCTTCGCCGAAAAGTTTTTCCCTAACGAAAATCCGATCGGAAAACGCCTCCGGCCCGGGATGTCTTTAACGGACGCGGACGGGCCGATGCGCCAGATCGTCGGAGTGGTCACAAATGTGAAACACCAGTCGCTCCGGCTCGATTACACGCCTGAGATCTACATCCCCGCGACGCAATTTCCGCTTGGTATTTTCTCGCTCGTCGTTCGCACCGACACGGCCAAGCCTTCTGCCGTCACCAGCTCGATCCGCGATGTGCTTGGCCAGCTCGATCCGGGTGTGCCCCTTACCCGGGTGAAGATGTTCGACGACTACGTCGCGCGCTCCCTCGCCCGGCCGCGTTTCAACGCCTTCCTACTTTCGCTTTTCGCCGGGATTGCGCTTCTCCTCACCGCGATCGGGATCTACGGCGTGATGGCATATTCTGTCGCGCAGCGGCGGCAGGAAATCGGCATTCGAATGGCACTCGGCGCGCAAAAGGGGGACGTCCTGCGCCTTGTCGTCGGCGGCGGGATGAGGCTGACCGCGCTTGGCGTGATCATTGGAATGGCGGCGGCCTTTGCCCTAACGAGATTGCTCGGCAACCTGCTCTACGGCGTCGGCTCCTTCGATGGTTTCACCCTCGGCGCCGTGGCGGTTCTCCTCAGTCTCATCGCCCTCCTCGCCTGCTGGCTCCCCGCCCATCGGGCCGCCGGCGTGAGTCCGCTCAGCGCTCTCCGGGAAGAATGACTGCCTAACGAGAAGTAATCAGATGAGTGACCTTGCCGACCTTGCCAACCTCTTCGCCGCTCGCGGGGCGGCGCGGGTGGCTATCTCATCGCACTCTGGAGCCGCGACGCCCTCATCGCGCTCAGTCGGGCGAATGTCACCCGCTTCCACGAGAGCACCTTTGACGGATGCTCTCCTTCACTTTGTCGCCTGCTGCCCTAACCGATGCTCGAAATGACGAAATCCGAATGTCGAATCCGAAACCGTACGAGCCGAAGCCTCGCCTAACGACAAAAACATCGCCTAACGAACCGTCATGATTACCGACATCCGTTACGCCATTCGCATGCTTCTGAAAGCGCCGGCTTTCAGCATCATCGCGATCGTCGCGCTCGCTCTCGGGATTGGCGCGAACACCGCCATCTTCAGCGTCGTCGACGCGGTGCTGCTGCGGCCGCTGCCCTTTCCACAAAACGATCGCCTGGTCATGGTCTGGCAGACGAATCCGGAACTGAAAAAGCTCGGCTTTGAGCATGCACCCTCCAGTTTTCCCGACTTTCTCGATTGGCGGGCCCAAGCGAAAAGCTTCCAGGCGCTCTCGGCTTTTGATGGCTGGTCCACAAGTCTCACGGGTCAGGCTGAGCCGGAGCGCCTCGGCGGGGCGCGGGTGTCAGCCAATCTTTTTTCATTGCTCGGGGTGCAGCCCATGTTGGGGCGCGCGTTTGCTCCAGGTGAGGATCAGCTCGGGCGCGATCACGTCGTAATTCTGAGCGCCGAATTGTGGCAGCGCGATTTTGGGAGCGATCAATCGATCATCGGACGCAAGCTGACGCTCGATGGGGAGCCTTACACGGTCGTTGGCGTGATGCCGCCGCACTTTCATTTCCCGCACGATCTCGGCTTGCCCGCCTTTTTTACCTTTGGCGAACGTTCGGATCTCTGGGCACCGTTTGCCCCGTCGGCGGAGCGCGCGAAAAATCGCGACTCACAC
>DASXDC010000332.1:0-3589 GCA_036490855.1 Chthoniobacterales bacterium | reverse complement strand
GATTTGGCGCTCTCCATTCTCCGAAGCTCGACGTGTCGGCGGCGATTGTCTCGACCTCGGCTTGTTTTTGCATAGTCTCCCGCTGCGCATGCCGCGGAACGATCAGCTGCACAAAATTCTTCTCATTGGTTCCGGTCCGATTGTGATCGGGCAGGGCTGCGAATTTGATTATTCCGGCGTGCAAGCCTGCAAGGCACTTCGCGAGGAAGGCTACGAAGTCGTGCTCGTGAATTCCAATCCAGCCACAATCATGACCGACCCGGAATTTGCCGATCGGACCTACATCGAGCCGATCACGCCGGAAGTCATTGAGTTGATTCTCGCGCGCGAAAAACCGGACGCGATTCTGCCGACGATGGGCGGCCAGACCGCGCTCAATGCCGCAATGGAATTGAACCGCAACGGCGCACTCGTTAGGCACAACGTGCGCCTGATCGGAGCGAACGCGCAGGCGATCGCGAAAGGCGAAGACCGCCAGCTTTTCAAGGAAGCGATGGTGCGGATCGGCCTCGACGTGGCGCGCTCCGGGATCGCGCGCTCGCTCGAGGACACGGAGCGGGTGGCCGCGCAAATCGGAAGCTTCCCGCTCATTATTCGGCCGGCTTTTACGTTAGGCGGCTCCGGCGGCGGCATCGCTTACAACCGCGAAGAGCTGGAAATGATCGTGGAACGCGGCCTCGATCGTTCGCCAGTCGGCGAGGTGTTGATCGAAGAGTCATTGTTAGGCTGGAAAGAATTCGAGATGGAGGTGATGCGCGACCGGGCCGACAACTGCGTCGTCGTTTGCTCGATCGAAAACCTCGATCCGATGGGCGTGCACACCGGCGACTCGATCACGGTCGCGCCCGCGCAAACGCTGACCGACCGCGAATACCAGGCGATGCGCGATGCGTCATTCGCCGTCATCCGCGAGATCGGAGTGGAGACCGGTGGATCAAACATCCAGTTCGCGATTAGTCCCGACAATGGCCGGATGGTCGTGATCGAGATGAATCCGCGCGTCTCGCGTTCGAGCGCGCTCGCTTCGAAGGCGACCGGATTCCCGATCGCCAAGATCGCGGCCAAGCTCGCGGTCGGTTACACGCTCGATGAGATCCGAAACGACATCACGCGCGAAACGCCGGCGAGTTTTGAGCCGACGATCGATTACTGCGTCGTCAAGGTGCCGCGTTTCACCTTCGAGAAATTTCCGGAGGCGGACGCGACGCTGACGACTCAGATGAAAAGCGTCGGCGAAGCGATGGCGATCGGCCGCACCTTCAAGGAAGCACTGCAGAAAGCCCTGCGCAGTCTGGAGATCAAGCGCTTCGGGATTTGCTGTGACGGGCGCGAGGCGCGGGTCGATCCCGAGACGCTGCGGCGAAAGCTGAGCGTCCCGAACGCAGAACGGATCTTCTACCTCGCGCAGGCGTTGCAGGAAGGAATCTCAATCGAGGAAATCTTTGGCCTAACCAAGATCGACCGGTGGTTCCTGCAGAATATCGAACAGGTCGTGAACGAGGCGAAAACGCTCAACGCTTCGCCTCCTCCCTGGCGGCGGGCGAAGAGGCTCGGATTTTCTGATCGCCAACTCGCAGACTCGCTCGGCACAAGTGAGGAGGCCACCCGCGCCCAACGCCTCGCGGCCGGCGTTCTGCCCACCTATCGTCTGGTCGATACCTGCGCGGCGGAGTTTGAGGCGTACACGCCTTACTATTACTCGACCTACGGCTCGGAGAACGAAATCCGGCCTAACGATAAGCGCAAAATCATGATCCTCGGAGGCGGGCCAAATCGCATCGGTCAGGGGATCGAGTTTGATTACTGCTGCGTCCACGCCGCCTTCGCCCTCCGCGAATTGGGAGTCGAGACGATCATGGTGAACTCGAATCCGGAAACGGTTTCGACCGACTACGACACGAGCGACAAACTCTACTTCGAGCCGCTCACCCACGAGGATGTGCTGAACATTTTCGAACAGGAAAAACCCGAGGGCGTGATCGTACAGTTCGGCGGACAGACGCCGCTCAATCTCGCCGCCGGCTTGAAAGCGGCGGGCGTCCCGATCATCGGCACGCAACCCGAGAGCATTGAGCTTGCGGAAGACCGCAAACTTTTCGCCGAAATGCTCGACCACCTCGGACTGCGACAAACGCCGAGCGGCTCCGCGGTGAGCGAGGACGAAGCAATCGCGATCGCCGACCGGATCGGTTACCCTGTGCTCGTTAGGCCATCTTTTGTCCTCGGCGGTCGAGCGATGGAGCTGGTTTATCACCCGGAAGATCTGCGCCATTACATGCGGAGCGCGATCGAGGTGAGCCCGGAGCGACCGGTCCTGGTCGATCGTTTTCTTGAGGATGCGATCGAAGTCGATGTCGATTGCATCGCCGACGGCGAAGCCGCGGTGATCGGCGCGATCATGGAACACATCGAGGAGGCCGGGATTCACAGCGGCGACAGCGCCTGCGTCGTCCCCACCTTTTCACTCTCCGAGCGGATCCTGAAAGAAATCACGAGCGCCACAAAAGCGATGGCGCGCGAGTTGAAGGTGCGCGGGCTGATGAACGTGCAGTTCGCGGTCAAAGATGAAAAGCTTTACGTCCTCGAGGTCAATCCCCGCGCCTCGCGCACCGTGCCGTTCGTGAGCAAGGCGATCGGGGTGCCGCTGGCGAAGTATGCGGCCAAGATCATGATCGGTCAGTCGTTAGGCGAACTCGGCTTCACCGAGGAAATTTTGCCGAAACATTATTCTGTCAAGGAAGCGGTCTTCCCCTTCCTCCGTTTCGAAGGCGTCAACATTTCGTTAGGCCCGGAGATGAAATCGACCGGAGAAGTGATGGGAATTGACGCCGATCTCGGCCTCGCCTACGCGAAATCGCAGCTCGCCAGCTCTTGGCCGCTCCCGCGGGCCGGCACCGTCTTCATCAGCGTGAAGGACAGCGACAAGCAGAGCGTGATCGCAGTTGCGCGCGAATATGCCGCTCTCGGTTTCGGAATCATCGCCACCGAAGGCACGGCCGCAGCCCTCCAGGCCGGCGGGGTAAAAGTCAGCACGGTCTTCAAAATCGGCGCGGGCCGGCCGAACGTCCTCGACCTCGTCAAGAACGGACAAATTCAGTTCATCATCAACACGCCAAGCGGCAAGATCCCGCGTGCCGATGAGGTGAAAATTCGGACCGCGGCGCTGACCGAGCACATCCCGATCATGACGACCCTGCGCGCGGCGAACGCGAGCGCGAAAGGCATTCGCTCCCTCCAGAAAGGCCCGATGACAGTCAAGAGCCTGCAGGAATATCACATCGGCGACGCCAGGCTTTCCGCCTGAAGCGACCGACTGGGCCCTAACGCACTCGCTGCCTAACGAAAAAGCGTCGGCAGCTTCAGGAGGGTGTTGTAGATGCCCCAGATCAGAGGCAGACCCACCCCCAGCCAGACGCGCTCGACCCAGCGCCAACTTGCGAAGGCTTTTTTAACGAGCATGTGACATTTCGCGCCGAACTCGCACGAGGCCCGCCATTTTGCTTCCCTCCGCCTGACGGTTTCGATTGCTTTCGAGATTGAATGACACGCGGCCAGTTGTTCATCTTGGTGCGATCAATTCACGATGACG
>DASXDC010000331.1:0-3775 GCA_036490855.1 Chthoniobacterales bacterium | reverse complement strand
CACGCGGATGTTCTTCTGGCCGAGATCCCAGGCGAGGTAGCGCACGCAGGCGTCGAGGGTCGCCTTCGCCACGCCCATCACGTTGTAGTGCGGCACCACTTTTTCGGCCCCGTAATAGGTCATCGCGACGATGCTGCCGCCATTGGTCATGAGCGGAAGCGCCGCGCGGCTGAGTGCGACTAACGAATAGGCGCTGATGTCGTGTGCGGTCCGAAATGCTTCCCGCGTCGTGCTGACGAAATCGCCTTCAAGCGCTTCCTTGGGCGCGAAAGCGACGGAGTGGAGGAGCAGATCGAGCCGGCCGGTCTGTCCACGGACTTTTTCGAAAAAGGAAGCAATCTCTTCGTCTTTCGAAACATCGCAGGGAAAGAGCGGGGTGCCGGAGCCGAACTCGCCAACCAATTCTTCGACGTTCTCTTTCAATCGCTCGCCCTGGTAATTAAAGATCAGTTTCGCGCCGGCCGCGGCCCAGGCCTTGGCGATCGCCCAGGCGATGCTGCGTTTATTGGCGACGCCGAAAACGACGCCGGTCTTTCCCGCGAGAATCTGTTCCGCCATAACGAATGGACTCTAGCGGCTTTGGGCGACGGCGAAAGGGCCGCGGCACGCCAGTTGGCGCAGCCTCTGCATTGCCAGCGCCGCTCCGCCCGGCTAATAGTAACGGATGAAAGTGAAGGTGATCGTGACGCCGAAAGAAACGGTCCTCGATCCACAGGGCGCCGCAGTCCGGGAAGCGATGCGGCATCTTGGTTTCGACGCAGCGCGCGACGTTCGGATCGGGCGTTATCTCGAGATCGAGCTCGAGGGCAACGCGGCCGCGCAGGAACCGAAACTGCGTGAGCTTTGTCGCGATCTTCTTTCCAATCCGGTGATCGAGGATTATCGGCTCGAAATGCCTAACGACACGAAATGAAGTTCGCGATCGTTCAGTTTCCGGGTTCGAATTGCGATCAGGATTGCCTGGCGGCGTTGCGCGGGATCGAGGGGATCGAGGCGGAATACGTCTGGCACAAGGAGACGTCGTTAGGCGGATGGGAGGCGATCGTGCTCCCGGGAGGATTTTCTTACGGCGACTATCTGCGCTGCGGCGCGATCGCGCGTTTCTCACCCATCATGCGCGCGGTGGTGAATGAAGCGCGCGCCGGCAAGCTCTTGATCGGGATTTGCAACGGTTTCCAGATTCTCTGCGAAGCGGGTCTCTTGCCCGGTGCTCTGGTGCGCAATCGCTCGCTTCATTTCGTTTGTGACATGGTGACGACGCGGGTCGAAGTGGCGGAGACGCCGTTCACGCGCGGAATGTCGATTGGGACTTTGCTAAGGATGCCGGTCGCGCATGGCGAAGGCTGTTACTACGCGGACGAGGCGACGTTAGGCCAATTAAAGGAACGGCAGCAGGTGGTGCTGCGTTATTGCGATGCCGAGGGGAAAATCACGACCACCGCAAACCCAAACGGCTCGATCGAAAATATTGCCGGCATCTGCAATCGCGCGCGCAATGTCTTTGGTTTGATGCCGCATCCCGACCGGGCGTGCGAAGGACGGCTCGGGAGCAGCGACGGAGCGCGCATCTTTGAGTCGATGCTGCAGGCGCTCGCGCCCGAGTCCGCGGCAGCGTGAGCATCTTCGTCAGCGGGACCGATACGGGCGTCGGGAAGACGAGGTTCACCGTCTGGCTCCTGCAACGGCTCCGCGAACGCGGAATCCGCGGCGCCGGATACAAACCAATCTGCTGCGGCGATCGCGAGGATGCGGTCCAGTTGCAGGCCGCGAGTTACGCTGGCCTAACGATCGATGAAATCAATCCGACCTGGCTCCGAACCCCGGCTGCGCCCCTGGCCGCGGCGCTCGAGGAGAAGCGCGCGATCGATCTCGCGCGCATACGCGAGGGATTCGTTAGGCTCAGTGAGCGGGTGGATTTCGTGGCGGTCGAAGGAGTCGGGGGCTGGATGGTACCGATCGCTCCGGATTATTTCACGAGCGATCTTGCGGCGGAGTTCGCGCTCCCGGTTGTGGTCGTAGCATTGAATCGGCTCGGTTGTCTGAACCACACACTGCTCACGGTGCGTGCGATTGAGTCGAACGGAGTGGCGTGCGCCGGCGTGATTGTGAACGATCTCGCGCCGGAAAGCGACGTTGCCATCTCGACCAATGCGCAGATTCTACGTCGCTGCCTTTCCGTGCCGATCCTCGAACATTTCGAACCCGGAGCTTTTGAGATCCACGAGGACTTGCGCCGAATGCTGCCAGAGTTGGCAGAAAGGGTGTAGCCGTTTTGGCGACTGGATTAGTGACAGTTGTGTTGCAATTATTGACACGATTTCCGAGCTGCTCGCCGACTTTACCTAGGGAGAGGAGCGCCGGTACGTGCATTGCTAAAGTTCACTGCACAACCTGATCATCTTATGTTGCTACAGAAAACCTTTCACATGAGCCAGTCGTTGGAGGAGTGCAAAAGCCGTCTCGCCAGCGTTCAATCCTATCGCCGTCAATTCGTGATGGTCACGAGAGCAACGGTCACGTCGTCCAAGACCCTCGACTTCAGTTTTCGTGGTCCGCTGGGGTTTAAGGCGCACACGGTTCTGAGTGCGATCGACGGTGATTCGCCGGATCGGTTCGCGTTCGAGTCGTGGGGCGGAAATATTGAAATGATGGGCCTGATCGAATTCGAAGAAGTGCGACCGGACTGCACGGAAGTGACGTGCGCCGTCCACTACGAGATCAAGAACAAGCTCTACGCCTGGCTCGACCGAAAGTTCGGGTTCGTCGACGCTTTCCTGAACTCGGAGCTGCGCACTCTACGGGCGCATTTCGAGGGCATCGCCGCGCCGGTGGCCGATCGAATCCCGGTCTACGGTATGCTCGAGCCGGTCTCCGCCTAACGAAAAGCTAATTTCTCCATCAAAGGGCGCGGCACAGCTTGCTGGACTGCGCTCTTTCAGTCCACGCGAACGGCGCGGGTTTTATCGAGACGCAGGATATTTCCGCGATTCAGAATCACTTCCACCTGTGGATCGCGGAGCTTCTCACCCTGCAGTTGCACGCTGCCCTGCTCGATCAAACGGCGCGCTTCACCGCGCGATTTCGTTAGGCCAAAAACGCTCGCGTAAGCGGCCACGATGAGAGAGACGAGAGTGTGCTCTCCTTCCGGCGGTACGAAAGCCGGGAGATCGGCCTGATCGAGGCGCCGCGCACTGAAGCGATTTTCCCAATCTTCGAGCGCGCGCTGCCCTTCAGCCGACCCGCGATAAGCGGCGGTGATTTCGCGCGCGAGCTGTTTTTTTGCCTCCATCGGATGCAGTTCGGGCGGTTGCGGGCGGGAGAGGAGGAGAGGGAAATAGCGCGCCATCAATTCATCCGAGATGCTCATGAGCTTGCCGAACATCTCGTTAGGCGAATCGTTCAGGCCGACATAATTCCGGAGGCTCTTGCTCATCTTCTGCACACCATCGAGTCCCTCGAGGATGGGAAGAACGAAGACGACCTGCTGCGGCTGGCCTTCTTCCTTTTGCAGATCGCGACCTACGAGAATATTGAAAAGTTGATCGGTGCCACCGAGCTCAACATCGGCTTGCACCTCGACCGAATCCCAGGCCTGCATGATCGGATACTGAATTTCATGCGCGCGGATCGGCTGTTGTTTCTCGATCCGTTGCTTGAAATCCTCGCGCTGCAACATCTGCTGGAGCGTGACCCGGCTGTTGAGCCGAATGACTTCAGCGAACGACATTTTCTTGAACCAATCGCCGTTGAAAACCGTTTGCGTCCGATCCGGATC
>DASXDC010000330.1:0-4125 GCA_036490855.1 Chthoniobacterales bacterium | reverse complement strand
CAAAGCTTATGATCTTTCCTACCATGACGGTGAACGGGCTCCGGAGCGTTTAGAGAAAGCAAACTCCGCAATTCAGTCGGCGCTTCGTCTCGCCCCGGATTCGGGGGAGACTCACCTCGCTTTGGCCTTACATCTTTATTGGGGTTATACAGATTATGCGCGCGCCCAGACGGAACTCCAAATTGCCAGCCGCACCTTGCCTAACGACGCCCGCGTCCCTTTCTTCACCGGCATCATCGACCGTCGGCAAGGGCGCTGGCCGGAAGCGGTGCGCGAACTCGAACGCGCCACTGAACTGGATCCGCGCAATGAAAGTTTCCTCGGGGATCTCGGAGCCACCTACTGGTGTTTGCGTGACTATAAAAAAGCGGGTCATGCCTACGATCGCGCCGTCGGCCTGGAACCAAACGACCTCCACGTCCGCTTGTGGTGGGCCTCTCTCGATCTCGACGAGCGAGCCGACATTCGGCCGGCAAAAGCCATCACCGAAAACATTCTCGCCCGCAATCCGGCTGCGATCAGCGGTGAAGTGGGGGTAGCGAGATTTTGGCTTTCGCTTTACGAGCGCGATTTTTCTGCGGCCGACCGCCTTCTGAAAACCTTGAGAGACGCCGGGACCGATGCGCTACCGCTGGGCGAAAACGATGAGGGCATCGACGCGCCGCGCGCCTTTTTCGAAGGTTGGGTTTCTCAACTGCAAGGAGACGCAGTCGCCGCTCGGACCTACTTCCTTGCTGCGCGTCGCGAGGAGGAAAAAAATCCAGACCCATCTCCTGACTCGGCGCCCAGACTTTGCGCTTTGGGCGCGATCGACGCTCAACTCGGCCGAAAGGAAGATGCACTGCGCGAAGGTCGCCGCGCCCTGGAGGTCATGCCCCTAACGAAAGACTCGCTCAAGGGCGCCGATGTTCTCTATTGCTTCGCCCTCGTTTGTACCTGGACGGGCGAACGCGACCTCGCGCTCAGCCAACTCGAAAAGCTCGTCGGAATTCCGGCTGGTCCAGCCTACGGCCAGCTGCGTCTCGACCCGTCGTGGGATTCGCTCCGCGCCGATCCGCGCTTCGAGAAAATCGTCGCCTCACTCGCGCCTCACGCCGAGGACATTTCGCAAGATTTCCCCTGACCTTGCCTGTCCCTCCGTAAAAAAGGAATGGCGATCGGGCGGGCCGGCTATTCCTTTTCTGCGATCGTCAGGACTTCGGTCACTGAGATGCCAAGCGCCCGGCAGGTCCGCTCCAAGGTTGTGAGTCTAAGGTCACGGATCCCGCGCTCGATATTGAGCAATTGTTGGGTGGAGAAGCCAGCCCTTCTGGCGACATCACTCGGCGACAGATCGCGCTCAAGCCGATAAAGCTCCAGGACCGCGCCGATCCGCAGATTGATCGCTGACTTTTGGTGCGGTCGATAATGCCGTTTCGATTTCGCTGTTGAAGGTGCCATGCGTGAGCAATATGGCCGCCATGCCCTCGCGGGCAATGGACATTCCAACATCGACCGGTGAAAAGTTCTTTGCAGGGCAGATGAGCATTCAAACCAGGCGAAAATCTCTTTTCCGCCGTCTTAGCTTCTTTCAGCTATCTGCCCCGACCGCCGGCTAAAGCGACCGTGCCGCCTCGACCACGTGCTGTGCGGTGATGCCCAGTTCTTTCATTACTTCGTTGCCCGGTCCACTGAGGCCGAAGCGGGTGATGCCGATGACCTTGCCGTCGAGCCCGACAAATTGCGCCCAGATCTGGGGGACGCCGGCTTCGATCGCGACGCGGCGGCGGCATTCGTTAGGCAGGACCTCGTTGCGATAGCTTTCGGACTCGCGGGTGAAGCGCTCGAAGCAAGGCATGGAGACGACTCGCGTCCCCTCCCCCAGCTCCTTGGCGGCGGCGAGCGCATGCTGCAATTCGCTCCCACAGGAGAGGAGGATGAGGTCGAGCTTACCGGTTTCTTTTTTCGCGACATAACCGCCGCGGAGAACGCCCGCACGGCGCAGCTGGACGTCGATTTCATTCAAGCTGGGAAGCGTCTGGCGGGTGAGCGAGAGCATGGTCGGCCCGTCGGTGCGCTGGGCGGCGGCGACGAACGCACCGGCCGTTTCCTCGGGATCGGCCGGCCGGATGACGTCGATCTGCGGGATGAGGCGCACGCTCGAAACCGTCTCGACCGGTTCATGGGTCGGCCCGTCTTCGCCAACGGCGACGGAGTCGTGGGTGAAGATGTAAATGTTAGGCAAACGCGAAAGAGCGGCGAGCCGGATGGAGGCACGACAATAATCGGTGAAGACCATGAAGGTCGCACCCGAAGCGCGAAAGATGCCGTGGTAACCGACGCCGTTCATGATCGCGCACATGCCGTGTTCGCGGATGCCAAAGTGGATGTTACGACCGTTTGGATTGTTGCGGCTGAAATCGCCGCCGTCCTTGATGTAGTTGAGGGTGGAGCCGTGGAGGTCGGCGCTCCCGCTGATGAGGAAGGGCATGGCCTGCGCGAGCGGCTGGAGAACTTCGCTCCCGGCCTTGCGAGTGGCGAGCTTGGCATCGCGAGGGAAAATCGGGATCTTGTCGAAAAGGTCGTTAGGCACTCTTTTCTCGATCGCGTCGTCGAGCAGCTGCGCTTTATCGACGTTCTTCTTCCGCCACGCCTGGTAGGTTTTTTCCCAGCGATCGTATTCAGCCAAAAGATGCTTTTTGTGCTCGGCGAAATATTGGCGGACATCGTCGGAGACGAAATACGGCTCCTTCGGCAGGCCGAGACCCTGGCGCGCCGCCTCGGCATATTTCGCGCCGCCTTCGCCGTGAGCCTTGGAGGTTCCGGCTACCTCCGGGATTCCTTTGCCGATGAGGGTGTGGGCAACGATGAATTTCGGCTTGTTGTTGTCGCTCTCCCGGGCGCGATTGATGGCGTCGAGGAAAGCCTGCATGTCGTCGCCCTGGATTTCCTGCACCTCGAAGCCGTAGGCGCGGTAACGCATCGCGGTGTCCTCGCTCTGCGTTTCCTTCGCCATCGCATCGAGGGTGACGGCGTTGGAGTCGTAGATCAGGATCAGGTTATCGAGCCCGAAATGGCCGGCGAAGGCGCTCGCCTCGGAGGAGATCCCTTCCTGCAGACAACCGTCGCCCGCCAGGCAGATGACGTGCTGATCGAAGATGCGATGCTCGTCGGTGTTGAAACGAGCCGCCGCCATTTTCGCAGCCATCGCGATGCCGACGGCATTGCCGACGCCCTGGCCTAACGGGCCCGTCGTGCACTCGACGCCCGGTGTTTCAAAAAACTCCGGATGTCCCGGCGTCTTGCTGTGCAGCTGACGGAAATTTTTGATTTCCGACATCGGCAAATCGTAGCCGCTCAGATGCAGCCAGGCGTAGAGGAACATGCTGCCGTGGCCGGCGGAGAGGACGAAGTAGTCGCGACTGATCCAGCGCGGTTTATCCGGGTTGTGCTTGAGGGCGTAACCGTAGAGGACGGCGCCCATTTCGGCGCAGCCTAACGGCAGGCCAAGGTGCCCGGATTGCGAGGCGTGGACGGCGTCGATGGCAAGACCGCGGGCCTGGTCTGCCGCGCGCGAGAGGACTTCGAGATTTAGACTCATCGCGCCACCTTACATGCAAAGCGGTGGCGAATGGAATCGCGAGTTTTGACGCCCCGGCCTAACGACGCGCTACTTCTTCGGGGTGGCGGCAGGCGCCTTCGCTCCGACGGGAGCGTCTTTCGCTTTCAGGCCTGATTCGCTGAGGGTGAAACCCCATTGCGCCTCCGCTTTTTTGCCGTTGATCTTCGCTTCAATGAAGACGGAACAGGCGTCTCCGTGGAGCGGCTGCATCACCTGGTAGCTGATCATCTTCGTCGCCGGATCGTATTTCGCCGGCACGAGGCCGAGGCCGCTGACGCGCATTTTCACGCTTCCGGGATCGATTCCGCCGATCGCGCCTAGGTTCGCTTTGATGAGCGGCTTGGAGCTCGCGGTCGAGCCGTCGGCCGGCTGTGGCCTGATGTTGCCGATCGGAATTTCCTGGACCGCGGTGCTGGCCGCGCCGGAAGATCCGCCAAAATTGATCGCGGTCTCGAAAACCTTCGGCTTGTTTGCTTCGATCATGTAACGGCCTAACGAATAATCATCCGAGCCGTAAGTCAGCT
>DASXDC010000329.1:0-8218 GCA_036490855.1 Chthoniobacterales bacterium | reverse complement strand
GCACGGCGGTTATACTCTCCTCGGCCTCGTCGCGCTCGGGCGCGAAGGGTTTTCGGCTACCCTCTTCTACACCACGATCTATGGTCTGACGCTTCTTGGCGCTTTCGGAGTCGTTGGATTCGTTAGGCGGAAAAACGGCGGTGACGACCTGCGCGATTTTGCCGGGCTGCGCCGGCGCTCTCCGCTCCTCGCTGGTTGCATGGCGATTTTTATTCTCTCGCTCGCGGGCTTGCCGCCGCTCGCGGGATTTTTTGGGAAATTTTATCTCTTCAGCGCCGCCTTTCGGGCCGCTCCGCATGACGGGTTGCTTTGGCTCGTCGCGCTTGCGCTCTTTGGTAGTCTTGTTTCACTCTATTATTATCTCATCGTGCTGAAGGCGATCTTCGTCGACGAATGGGATGGGCCGGAATTTGTTTTCCAGCTCGATGCGGTCTCGCGCCTAACGATCGGGTTACTCGCGGCGGCGGTTTTACTGCTCGGCCTGATGCCGAGCGGCTTGCTCGATCGCATCCTAATCTCGCTCGGCTGAGGACAGCGGGCTTCGGATTTCCGGCCGACTTGCGACGGGCAGCGGGATTGGCTTGACGCTGCCGCTCGGGCGGAAGGAAGATCGCCGCCATGAAGACACTCAAGTCGACAATCGCAATTCTTCTCGCCACTGGCTGCCTGGTGGCCCCGACGTTTGCTCAGGAAACCCCCGCATCCAAAACCGACGCTTCGCCGGCGGCTGGTTCGATGCAAGACCAAGAGATGATGGCCAAGATGATGGAGATGGCCAAGCTGAACGAGAATCACAAACTGCTCGCCAGCCTCAACGGCGACTGGAAATACACCGTGAAGATGTGGATGAACGGCGACCCGTCCTCGAAACCGGATGTCTCGCACGGCAGCGCGACACGCAAGTCGATCATGGGCGGCCGCTTCGTCGTGATGGAAGCGAAAGGAAAGATGGAAATGCCGGGAGCAGACGGCAAATCGAGCACGATGGAGTTCATGGGACGCGGGACGGAAGGCTACGATAACGCGAAGAGAAAATTCGTCGCCAGCTGGGTCGATAACACAGGCACCGGCATCATGATGTCGGAAGGCAATTACGATGAGGCGAGCAAGACCTTTACCTATACGAGTGAATACGAAGCGGCTCCCGGGATGAAGATTTCGGCGCGCGAGACGCTCAAACTCGACGACAAAAACCATATGACGATGGAGTGGTATGAGAATCGTGGCGGGCAGGAAATGAAGACGATGGAGATCGATTACACGCGCCAAAAATAGGGGCGACAGCCGCAGGATTCGTGTTCGAATGAGCATCTCTCGAAGGAGATTCGCCCAATTGTTAGGCGCAGGGGCGGCGGCGGCTGTCGTCCGGCCCGCGTTGAGTTTTGCCGAGGCCGCGACCGGGGCTTTTCCGCCCGCGACTGCCGCTTCGGAAATGGTGCGGCTGAGTGCGAACGAGAATCCCTACGGGCCCTCGCCAAAAGCTCTACGGGCGATGAGCGCGGCCTACGATCGAGCCTGCCGTTATCCAGACGAAAGCGCGGACGCGCTGGCCGGATCTCTCGCCCGGCTCCACGGCGTCGGGCGCGAGCAGATCCTGCTTGGCGACGGATCGAGCGAGATTCTGAAGTTGTGCGCGGACGAGTTTAGCGGGCCTTTGCCTAAGGAGAAGGGGAAGACGGCGGGCGGCCGGCTGGTGCTGGCCGATCCTACCTTCGAGGCCATTCTTTATCATGCGACGATGAATCACGCGGCGATCGAGAAGGTGCCGCTCACGGCCAGTTATGGGCATGACTTGCCGAAGATGATGGCGGCGGCCGAGAAGGGATTGATTTACGTTTGTAATCCGAACAACCCGACTGCCAGCACCACGCCGAAGAAGGAGCTGCGCGATTTCATCGAGCACGCGCCTAACGACAGCATCATCCTGGTCGACGAGGCCTACTATCATTACGCCGACAGTCCCGATTACGAGAGCGTGATCCCGCTGGTGAAGGATCACGTCAATCTGATCGTCACTCGCACCTTTTCCAAAATATACGGAATGGCCGGGCTGCGGTGCGGTTACGCCGTGGCGCAGGGTAATACGATCGAACGGCTGCGCGAGCGGCAATCGTGGGATAGCAGCAACGTCATGGCGTTGGTCGCGGCCGCCGCCAGCCTGGAGGATCCGGAGCAGGTGGCAAAGAATCGCCGGCTCAACAACGAGACGCGTGCTTTCACGACCAACCAACTGGCAAAGATCGGTTATCCGAGCATTGCATCGCAGGCGAACTTCATCATGTTCGACGCCAAACGACCGGTCGTGCCGCTGATTGCGTCCTTAAAGCAAAAAAAGGTGCAGGTCGGCCGCCTCTTTCGCGCGCTGCCGAATCACTTGCGCCTGACGATCGGAACCAGAGCCGAGATGGAGACTTTCCTCAAAGCTTTCCAGGAAGTGATCGGCTAACGTTGAAGATCATGAA
This sequence comes from Chthoniobacterales bacterium, assembly GCA_036490855.1. Taxonomy (GTDB): domain Bacteria; phylum Verrucomicrobiota; class Verrucomicrobiia; order Chthoniobacterales; family UBA10450; genus Palsa-1392. The sequence continues at coordinate 5,756 of DASXDC010000329.1, read as the reverse complement.
GAGAATGACTTTGGTTTTGTTTGCGCTCGTCAGCGTTTCATTGGCCCGCGCGGCCACACCGGCACCCGCTCCGACTCCGGCCTGCACTGCGGCGGAGTTTCGCCAATTCGACTTCTGGTTAGGCAAATGGAAGGTGACGGACCCGAAGGGAAAAGAAACGGGCACGAGCGAAATCAGCCGTGCTTCCGAGGGGTGCGCCGTACGTGAAGAATGGAAATCGGCCCGCGGCATGCGTGGCATGAGCATCAATTACTACGACCAAGCCGACCGCCGATGGCATCAGGATTGGGTCGGCGGCGACGGGACAATTCTGCATCTGCGAGGCGGGATGGAGGGCAACGCGATGGTCCTGAAAGGAGATACGAAAGGTCCGAAGGGCATCGTGAGCAATCGAATCACCTACACCCCGTTGCCGGGAGGAAAAGTGAAACAGGAATGGGCCGTCTCGAATGATGCCGGCCAGAGCTGGCAGATCAGCTTTCTCGGGATCTACGAAAAACAAATTTAGCGCGAAAAGGACTTATGCAGCATGAGAACAACACTCGCGACCCTCTCTCTTAGCCTAACGATCGCCCTGGCCGCCAGTGGCGAGAAATCAGCGCCGGCGAATCTCAGGATCACGAGCGCGGCTTTCCGAGAAGGCGCGATGATTCCCGATCGTTTCACCTGCAAAGGCGCCGATCACAATCCGCCGCTCCACTTTGAAGGAATCCCAAAAAACGCGAAAAGCCTTGTCCTGATCGTCGATGATCCCGATGCGCCCGGAGGTTTATTTTCACACTGGCTCCTCTGGAATATTTCACCCACGGCGATGGAAGTGAGTGAGCACACCGTTCCGACCGGCGCCATCGAAGGGACGAATGACTTCGGCAAGATCGGTTACGACGGGCCTTGTCCGCCTTCCGGGACGCATCGCTACCTCTTTCGCCTGGTCGCGCTTGACCGAAAGCTTGATCTCGCACCTGGCGCCAAACGGGCCGCGCTTGAACGGGCGGTGCAGAGTCACGTTCTCGCCCGGGGCGAGCTGATGGCGCGCGGCAGCCACTAGACTTGCAAACAAGATTGCGGCGCGCAGGCGAAGAGCGCAGCTTCCGGGCGTGATCAAGGGAAGCGAAAAGCGACAGGCTGACCATCCGATCCAAACCTTCCTCCTCGATCGCTGGTCGCCGCGGGCGATGTCGGGCGAAAGAATCGATCCTAACGAACTTCTGCGTCTCTTCGAAGCAGCGCGCTGGGCGCCATCCTCCTTTAACGCCCAGCAATGGCGCGCCCTTTACGCGCGGCGCGAGACCGAGCACTGGCCATTGTTTCTTGGATTGTTGGTTGACGCAAACAAAGCCTGGGCGCAGCAGGCCGCGGCGCTCGTCGTCTTTATTTCGCGCCGCATCTTTGACTACAACGGCGAACCTTCCATCACCCATTCCTACGATTGCGGCGCGGCTTGGGAAAATTTCGCGCTCCAGGGTTTTAGTCAGGGTCTGGTCGTCCACGGCATGGAGGGCTTCGACTACGATCGCGCCCGCCGCGAGCTCAAGATTCCCGACGACTTCCAAATCGAAGCGATGGCCGCGGTCGGCAAACCGGGCGAGAAGACAACGCTGCCCGAGAAGTTGCAGAAAAGCGAAAGCCCTAACGATCGCCGCAAGTTGAGCGACACCGTTTGCGAAGGAGCGTTCGCCCTCTGAGCGCCGCCGCTCAGGATTGTTTGCTTTTCTTCAAGGCCGTCTCGACTGCTGGCCAGACATTCGCCGCCAGAATCTTCTGCCCGCTCGCATTCGGATGAATCATGTCGCGTTGATTTAAGGCCGGATCGCCTGCCACGCCATGGAGGAGGAAAGGAACGAGCTCGGTATGATTCCGTTGCGCGAGGCGCGCATAGATCGCGCCGAAATTGTTTAAGTAATCGCCGCCGGAATAGTACGGCAGCTGCATTCCCGCGATCACGATCCGCACCTGCGGATAACGATGGCGCATGCGATCGATGATCGCTTGCAAATTGGCCTCGATCTCCCGCACCGGCACGCCGCGAAAGGCGTCGTTGATGCCGAGCTCGAGCACAAGTACGTCGACATGTTGCTCGAGCAACCGGTTCAAACGCCGCAACCCGCCACCGGTCGTATCGCCGCTCACACCGGCATTAATGACATGAAGTCGCTCGCCGGCCGCAGCCGCTTTTTCGGAAAGGAGCGCCGGATAAGCATCGCTCCGATGCAGGCCGTAGCCGGCGGAGAGACTATCGCCGAGCACGAGCACCGTCGGGATTTTCGAATGAGCAAGAACGTCTTCGCGCGGAGCTCGCGCGAGAACGGGCGTCGTCGCGAGACCGATAAAAAGGAAAGGGATGAGGGTTTGCATGAGCCGGCTTTCGACCGCCGACAGACCGCTTTTGTTCATTCACTTGCCTCAGCTTTCCCGGCGTTCTAAAGATAAGCCCGCGTCGCGGTCGGCGCCCTCAACTCTCAACCAAGAACTCTCATTTTTTTCTATGGCAAACTTCGGCATCAACGGCTTCGGCCGCATCGGGCGCAACGTCCTGCGCGCCATGTCTCAGGAGCAGGTCGCACAGGTCCGCGCGATCAATGACCTAACCGACACCCACACTCTTGCGCATCTCCTGAAGTGGGATTCGGTCCACGGAAAATTCGACGGCGAAATCAGCTACGATGATGAGAACATCATCGTCCGGGGACAGAAAATCAGGATTCTGAAGGAACGCGACCCGGGTAAACTCCCGTGGAAAAATCTCGGCGTCGATGTTGTCCTCGAGTCGACCGGTTTCTTCACCGCGCGTGACAAAGCCGAGCTGCACATCAGTCAGGGCGGTGCGAAGCGAGTGCTGATCAGCGCGCCGGCGAAAAACCCGGACGCTACCATTTGCCTCGGGATTAACGATGAGATCTACGACGCCGCCAGGATGAAGATTGTTTCAAACGCGAGCTGCACGACGAACTGCCTCGCGCCACTGGCGAAGGTCTTGCACGACAATTTTACGATCGTGAACGGCTTCATGAGCACAATTCACAGCTACACGAATGACCAGCGCATCCTCGATCTGCCGCACGAAGATCTGCGGCGCGCGCGAGCCGCCGCGGTCAGCATCATTCCGTCGAGCACCGGCGCGGCGAAAGCGATCGGCGAAGTCTTGCCGGCCTTGAAAGGAAAACTCAACGGCGGCGCCTTTCGCGTCCCGACGCCGGACGGTTCGGTGACTGATTTCACCGCCATCCTGGAGAAGGAAGCCACCGTCGAGTCGATCAACAACGCCTTTCAAAAAGCGGCGAGCGATCCGAGCTACAAGAATGTTCTCGAGTTCAGCGACGAACCGCTCGTTTCGCGCGACATCGTCGGCAACGCGCACTCCTGCATCTTCGACAGCAAACTGACGATGGTGCACGGCGGGAAGTTCGTGAAAGTCGTCGGTTGGTATGACAACGAATGGGGTTACAGCAATCGCTGCGTCGAGATGCTGGAGCTGATCTCAAAGTAGAACAATGAGCAAGCTAACCCTTCGCGATCTCGACGTCAGCGGGAAACGCGTCCTCGTCCGGGTCGATTTTAACGTCCCGATCGAAGAACACGGCGACCACATCCACATCACCGACGACACTCGCATGCGCGAGAGCCTGCCCACGATCAACTACCTGCGCGAGCACAGGGCAAAGACAATTCTGATGGCGCACTTCGGCCGGCCAAAGGGACAGCCGGTGGAGAAATATTCGCTTCGCCCGGTTGGCCACGCACTCCACGATATGATCGATCATCCGGTCGCGTTCAGTCACGATTGCATCGGAGCAGACGCGGAAAAGATCGCGGCCGAGATGAACGATGGCGATGTGACCCTGCTCGAGAATGTGCGCTTCTACGCTGGCGAAGAAGCGAACGACCCGATGTTTGCCGAAGCACTCGCCAAACTGAGCGACGGCCTTTATGTGAACGACGCTTTCGGCGCCGCCCATCGCGCGCACGCCTCGACCGTGGGTGTTACCAGGTTCGTTAGGCAAGCGGCCATGGGTTTCCTGATGGAAAAGGAGCTGAAGTATCTCCAGGACGAGCTGGCTCATCCGGCAAAGCCGTTCCTCGTCATCCTCGGCGGCGGCAAAGTCTCGGATAAGATCGGCGTCATCAAGGCACTGATGGAAAAGGCCGACACGATCCTGATCTGCGGCGCGATGGCGAACACCTTCCTCGAAGCAAAGGGCATCCACATGGGCAGCAGCCGGGTGGAGCGCGACAAGCTCGATCTGGCGCGTGAGCTGATGGAGTTGGCGAAGCAGAAAAACGTCCGGCTGATCCTGCCGATCGATTTGTTAGGTGCGGAAGAGATCAAGTCCGGCGCGGCCACCCGCCACAGCGGCCGCATTTCTGCCGAGTATAACATCCCGGATGGCTGGCAGGCGGTCGACATCGGCCCCCTAACGATCGCACTTTTCAAGAGCGAGGTTGCAAAAGCGAGGACGATCCTCTGGAACGGCCCGCCCGGGATTTTCGAAATCCAGGAATTCTCCGCCGGCACCGAAGCGCTCGCCGAAGCGCTCGCGGAATCCGATGCCACCACCATCATCGGCGGCGGCGATTCCGTCACCGCGGTCCAACATGCCGGGCTGGCCGACAAGATGACTTTCATCTCCACCGGTGGCGGCGCCTCGCTCGAATTGATCGAAGGCAAGGAACTGCCGGGTGTCGCGGCACTTTCGGAAAAGGCATAACGGGTTGCTCCCCGTCGTCACCATGACTCGAACGCTCGATCGCTCCGTGACTCAAGCTGACTGACCCGATGCGAAAGAAAATCATCGCGGCGAATTGGAAAATGCACATGACTCAGGGCGAGTCGGAAGCATTCATCACCACTTTTCTGCGCGAGATCGATGACCTTGACGCGGTCGAGATTGTCATCGTGCCGCCCTTCACCGCCATCCCGAAAGTCTCCGAGCTGCTCACGCAGACGCAGAACATCAAGGTTGGCGCGCAGAACATCCATTGGGAGCGTAGCGGCGCTTTCACGGGCGAGGTCAGCCCCGCGATGTTGCGCGAGCTTTTCGTTAGGTATGTCGTTCTCGGGCACAGCGAACGGCGGGCGATGTTTGGCGAAACGGATGCGATCGTGAACCGCAAAGTGCGCGCGGCGCTCGAGGAAAAATTGCGCCCGATTCTCTGCATCGGCGAAACCCTTGCGCAGCGCGAGCGGGGCGAAGTCGAAAAGGTTCTCGCCGCCCAATTGCGCGGCAGCCTGGCGGACGTTGACGGAAAGGAACTGCTCGAGACCGTGATCGCCTACGAACCCGTCTGGGCGATCGGCACAGGCAAGGTCGCGAGCACCGAGCAGGCACAGGAGGCGCACGCTTTCATTCGCCAAACCCTCGGGAAAATATCCGACGAAGCGACCGCGGAAAAGATTCGCATCCAGTACGGCGGGAGCGTGAAACCTGACAACGCGCGCGCCCTGCTTTCACAGCCGGACATCGACGGCGCGCTCGTCGGCGGCGCTAGTCTCGACCCGCGCAGCTTTGCCCAGATCGTGCAGGCCGCTTTGCCTAACGACGCCTAGGCTAGAGCGGCGCGAGCGCGAACGCTTCGACGATCGCAATCCCAGTCGGTGTCGGCCCCGTCCCGCGCACGACCGCGGTGTAACCGCCGGGAGGAAGCGTCGGGAGGACGGCCGATTCCCTGGGATCGTTAGGCTCGAGACCTGAGTTTTCGATCTCAGTCGCCTTCGAACTGTCCTGCCAGTTATCATTGAAATCGAGCTGATTGCCATT
>DASXDC010000328.1:0-4007 GCA_036490855.1 Chthoniobacterales bacterium | reverse complement strand
TGAGATCATAGCCTTCGAGGATGTTCAGCATCTCGAGGGTGGCGATGCCCTGCCCGTTAGGGGGCAACTCGAAAACGTCGTAGCCGCGGTAGTTGGTCGAGACCGGCTCGACCCATTCGGATTTGTGCTGCTCGAAATCGGCCTTCCGCAGGTAGCCGCGGTTGGCCTTCATGAAGGCGTCGATCTTATCCGCGATCTCACCTTTGTAGAAAATGTCGCGCCCTTTCTCGCCAATCAATTTCAGCGTGTGAGCGAGGGCGGGATTCTTGAAAATATCGCCCTCGTTAGGCGCGCGGCCTTTGCCGTCGAGCGTGTAAGTTTCGAGGAATGCTCCCGGAAACCCCTTGTAAATCGGGACGCTCTTTCCCCAGTAGAATGCGATCAGTTGCGTGACCGGAAAACCTTCCTCGGCATAATGGACCGCGCCGGAGAGATCGTCGCCTAACGAGAGCTTGCCGAATTTTTTATGCAGTTCCGCCCAGGCGTCGACGGTGCCGGGGACGCTGATCGGCAACATCCCGGTCGGCGGAATGAACTGGCGATGCAGCTTCTCGAGCTCGCTCTTCATCTGGTCGTAGCTCAATCCGCGCGGCGAACGGCCACTGCCGTTGAGTCCGTAAAGTTTGTGGTCCTTCGCGCTATAGACGATCGCGAAGAGATCGCCGCCGACGCCGTTCGAGACCGGCTCCATCAATCCGAGAGTGGCGTTGGACGCAATCGCCGCATCGACCGCGCTGCCGCCGCGCTTCAGGACATCGAGCCCGACCTGAGTCGCCGCCGGCACACTCGTGCAGACCATTCCGTGCCGCGCCAGGACGGGTGAACGCGTCGCCCACGTTTTGCCGGTGATGCGATCGATCTGAGCGTGGGCGGAAAGGAGGGCGAGAAATCCGAAAGCGACGGCGAGAAGAGGCGTGCGAAATTTCATCGCCCAACCTAATCCAGCAAAGCTTCCTGCAAAGCCTGCTCTCAGGTGGCGCGCCGCAGGAACCGCTGCAAGATAAATAGCGCCGAGGCCAGGACGAGCACGACGGCGGTGATGGCGAGTTCCTGTCGAGTCGCCTGTGCGAGAATCCAGAGACTGATCGCGATTCCGAATATCGGAAAGATCCATGCGCCCGGAAAGTCAAACGGCCGCTCCCTGCCGAGCGCAGGACGCCGCCGCAATTGAAGCGCCGCACCGCAGGAAAGAAAATAGAGCACGAGGAGCGCGACATTCGAAAGAATGGCGAGGTTTTGAAAAGTCGAGCTGAGGGAAAGAAAGGCCGCGATCGCGCAATAGGCGAGGATCGCGATATCCGGCGTGCGAAAACGCGGATGAACATGCGCGAAAATTTGCGGGAGAAAGCGATCGCGACCGAAAGCAAAGAGAATGCGGGGCGAACTAAGAATGTCGCTGGCCAGAAAACCAAACGCAGAAATGCTGGCGCCGGTCAGCATGAGGCTGCGACCGGGCTGACCGAGGAAGCGAGAGGCGGCCTGGGCCAGAGGTGCGGTGGGATATTTACCCAGGCTGCCGCCGAGCAAACCCTGCGCGACGACTTGGATGAGAAGATAGAGAACAGTCGTGAGACCGAGCGCGAAATAGATGGCGCGCGGAACGGTGCGGGCAGAATCCTTCACTTCGCCGCTCGGCATGAGCGCGACTTCGATCCCGACGAAAGCAAAGAGGAGGAGCAGCACACCACGGCCGAGAGGCTGGATTCCCGGCCAGGTAGTCGTTAGGGCATCGGTCCGGTTAGCAAAAAAAACTCCGACTCCGACGAAAATGAAAAGCGGCACGAGCTTGGCGATAGTCACGAGCCAGACCGCGCGGGCTCCCGATTGCACTCCGCGAATATTGATCCAGGCGAGCGCACCGAAGACGACAAGAACGACAAGGAAGTGCATCCCGCCGTGGGCGAAAACTGGCGCCATCGCCCCGATCGTGTCGGCGAAAAGCGCCACGATTCCGGAAGAGGCGAGAATCGCAGTCAGAAAATAAAGGACGCCAGCGATGAAGCCGACATAGCGTCCGAAAGCGCTTTCGACGTAGGCATAAAGGCCGCCGGTGAGCGAGACGCGACTCCCGGCGAGGGCGAAGGAAGTGACAAAAATGGCCATTGCCGCCGCACAGATGAGGAAGGCGAGCGGCGCGCCCGCTCCGAGTTGGGCGGCGACCAAAGCCGGAAGCGCAAAAATTCCTGCGCCGACAGTCGAGTTCACAATGTTGGCCGTCAGGCTCGGGACGCCGAGCGCGCGCACCAATTGTTCTTCAGCGGCACTCGCGACGGACCCATCCATCTGCGGGAGGCTGCCCGGAGCGGGAAGATTGGGCAAGTCGTTAGTTGTCGTCGCTGCAAGCTGCTCTACTCTTCGGGATGCGCGATTCTTATCTCCAAGATTTCTTCACCTTCCTTCGTTTCGCCAGCATCTCGACCGATGATGCCTACAGCGAGAAGCTGGGCGAATGCGCGCACTGGCTGGTCGGCAAATTGAATGGGATCGGCCTTGAAACGCAGCTCATTTCCACTCCGGGCCATCCGATTGTCTGGGCGAAAAACAAACATCAGCCGGGCCGCAAAACCGTCATGGTCTACGGGCACTACGATGTCCAGCCGCCCGACCCGCTCGAGCTTTGGGATTCGCCGCCTTTCGATCCGGTGCTGAAAAATGGCTACGTCTTCGCCCGCGGCGCAACCGATAACAAAGGCCAGATTCTCTCCCACATTCTGGGTATTCAGGAAACGCTCGAGGAAAATGGCGATCTGCCGGTCAACCTCCACCTCATCGTGGAAGGGGAAGAGGAGATCGGGAGCGGAAATCTTCCCGGCTTCCTCCGTGGAAATCGCGACTCGTTAGGCTGCGACGTCGCGGTCGTGTCCGACACCGGAATGATCGCGCGCGGCGTGCCGACGTTGAGCTACGGCCTCCGTGGCGTGACGGCCTGCGAAGTGAAAATCACCGGCTCGAAAATGGATCTGCACTCCGGCGTTTTCGGCGGCGCGGTCGCGAATTCGGTTACTGCGCTCGCTCAATTGCTCGCCACTTTGCACGACGAAAATCATCACGTTGCGGTCGAAGGTTTCTATGACGACGTGAAGCCGCTGGAAGATTGGGAGCGCAAGGCCTGGCGCAATTTGCCGATTGATGGCGACAAGGAAATTCTCACTGAAACCGGTTCGCCGGCGCTGGTCGGGGAAGAAGGCTACAGCACCCTCGAGCGGCTCTGGGCCCGGCCGACGGCGGAGATCAACGGCATCGGCGGCGGTTATCAGGGGAAGGGGACAAAAACGGTGATCGCGAGCCACGCCATGGCCAAGCTCACCTTCCGTCTCGTTCCGAATCAGGACGGGGATAAGATCCTGAAGCTGGTCCGGCAACACCTCGAAAAAAATCTGCCGGAAGGCGTCACGATGGAGATCGTGGATGGCCACAGTGGTCCCTGGTATTTGACCGATCCGCACGGCACATTTGGCGAAGCGGCGCAGCGTGCCTTGAAGAGCGCGTTTGGGAAAGATGTCGCCCTCATCCGGGAAGGCGGCAGCATCCCGATCGTTTCACAATTCCGCGACATTCTTGGGGTCGAGACATTGCTTCTCGGTCTCGCCCTGGCCGATTGCCGGGCGCATTCGCCTAACGAAAATTTTCCGCTCGAAAACCTCGAGATCGGGATCAAAATGAACAAGGCGATCCTGCGCGAAATCGGCGGCGCAAATCGTTAGGCGCAGGGACGGACGAAGCCTGGCTGGCAATGGCGCGCTTCCGCCTCACCTGTGGGCTGGCGACGGCGATCGCCGGGTTGTTCCTTCTTCCAGCCGTCCCGCGGGCGGCGGACGATGAATCGTTAGGCGAGAAGATCAAACGAATCTTTAGCACCCCGACCCCGCCGCCGAGGCATCATCGGCTCAAGCGTAAAAAAAGCTCTCCGACGCCTTCGCCCAGCCCGAGGCCGAGTCCATCGCCGAAGAAGAAAAAGAAGAAGCCGAAACACAAAGCTTCGCCGACGCCGTCGCCTTCTCCGAGCG
>DASXDC010000327.1:0-6716 GCA_036490855.1 Chthoniobacterales bacterium | reverse complement strand
GGCGATGGCTGCGCAGCGCGCTTATGCGGTCGATCCTGCGAGCCTCGACGCCTGCCGTACCCTGGCGGCGATCGCGGAGAGGCAGAAGAGTCCGGAAGCGATCGACTGGCGCCGTCGCGCCGTCGCGCTCGCGCCAGATTCTTTATCCGATCGCGTCGCGCTGGCGGAAGTGGCGTTGCGAGCCGGGCAACCGGCGATCGCGGCGGACGCGCTGGAGAAGGTGCCGGCCGCAAAGCAAAACGACGTCCGCTATCAATCGACCGCCGGTCATCTCGCGATCGTGCAACAGGATTTTGCGACGGCCGACCAACATTTAGCGGCCGCGGCCCGTCTTGCGCCTAACGACTCCGAACGCCAGCTGGAGCTGGCTGAATTTCAACTTCGTTCCGACGATCGCGAAAAGCGCGACGAAGGGCGGGCCGCCGCCGAGCGCTTAAAGAACAACCCGAAGGTGCGTCTCGCCGCGCTCCACATTCTCGTCAACGACGCCCTCCGCTGGCGGCATGATTCAGCGAGCGCCGCGCTGGCGAAGGAACTCGACGGATTCCCGGATGCGCCATTTGCCGATCGCCTGCTCGCGCTCGGCATTCTGCGCGACCTGCGGGACCCGCTCTTTTCCGGCGCGCTTACTCGTCTCGAAGCGGAGTCGGCCAAGTCGGCTGAGAAGGCCGTCGCTTTAATCAACTGGATGAGCGGCCGCGAGCTCTCGCTGCTCGCGATCGACTGGAGCAAACACCTGCCGACGGAGATGCTGAGCGACATTCCGCTCCGCTTTGCGCTGGCCGGCGCCTGCATGCAGATCGGCGACTGGGCGGCGCTAAAGAAAATGGTCGAGGGTCCATCGTGGGGTCGCGCGGAATTTCTCCGTCTTGCTCTTCAGGCTCGGGTGGACTCCGAGACGGGTGATCGGATTGGCGCGGAGAGAATCTGGATTAACGCCGTTGCCAAGGCGGAGAACGATCCGGCTCGGCTCAATCTCCTGCAGACGATTGCCTTCCAATGGAAGTGGCCGCAGCGCGCCACCGGGGTGCTCTGGATGCTGGCGGAAATTCCCGACGCGCAACGCGAGGCGTTGCAGACATTGTATCGCCATTATGTCGTGGTCCGCGACACGACGGGACTTTATCGTACGCTCACGCGGTTGGTCGCGATCATTCCGGACGATCCAGCGGTGCGAAATAATTTCGCGCAGGTTTCCCTGCTCATCCGTGCTGAAACCATCCGGGCGCGCGAACTCGCGCATCAGCTGCACCAGCAGCATCCACGCAATGCCGGTTTCGCCTCGACCTACGCCTTCGCGCTTTTTCAAGATGGCGACATCAAAGGAGCGCTCAAGGTTATGAGCCAGCTCACGCCCGACCAGTTGAAAGATCCGTCTGTCGCCGCCTACTACGGCATTTTCCTTTCGAGTGCGGGGCAGACAGATGAGGCCGCGCATTATCTTGAGCTAGGCGAAAAGGCGCAGCTCCTGCCGGAGGAAGAAACATTGGTCGCGCGGGCTCGCGCCCCTCTCGCCCGACAGTAGCTGTTCGGCGCGGGCACGGCGCCTGCTTTAGCCATCAGGAACCCGCATGATACGATTTTTGGTGGCTGTGTTTTTCGTTGCTTTCCTGGCGAGCGCCCGCGCTGGAGTCGATTTCACCCCGGAAGCGGGTGAGCGCACTCTCGAGGGCGTTGTCTTTAAGCAGATCGTTTTTCATCAGGACCGACACCGGATTTCCTACGAGCAGCCGCGCGGTTGGAGCTACACTGGCGACGCCGGCAGCGTACGACTGACGCCGCCCGGAGTGTCCCAGGCCCGCGCCACGATAGAACAGTCTCCCCTTCCAGCACCTGAGGTTTTTGACGACGCCACGACGACCCGATTGCGCCAGCAGGTGCTCGCTTTAGCGCCGAGCGGAGCGCAGAACGTCACCGTCGTCTCGGAAGAAAAGAATCCGCTGCGGATCAATCAGCAGGACACCTACGCCGTTACGGTCGCCTATTCCTTCTATGGCCAGGATTACGAGCTCTGCGAGATCTTCGCTGATCTGAAGGACACTCAACTACGTTTTCGCACCGTGGCACGAAAGACCGATTTCGAGAAAATGAACCGCGCCTTCCGTGCCAGTCTCTTCACCCTCGCCTGGCAGTGAGGGGCTTCAACGCCGCGCGTTTCGGAGCTAAACTGTTTTTCAAGCCGCGGCCAGTTGACGCAGCTGGCGTACGATCCGGGGAAGAATCTCCAGCACCTGATCGAGCTCCGCTCCGGTGTTGAAGCGCCCGAAGGAGAAACGCAGACTGCTTCGCGCCCGATCGTTAGGCAGGTGCATCGCGCGCAGCACGTGCGAGGGCTGGACCGCGCCCGTGGTGCAACTCGATCCTAACGAACAGCAAATTCCTTCCTGATCGAGCTTGAGCACGATGGCCTGGGCCTCGACGCCGTGAAAGGCGAGATTCGAGGTATTCGGGAGGCGAGCTGCCGGGTCGCCGTTGATCGACACATTTTCCACCTGGTCGAGAAGCGCAGCTTCAAAGCGGTCGCGCAAGGCGCGGACGCGAGTGTTCTCTTCCTCGAGAGTGGAGCGGGCGAGCTCAGCTGCTTTTCCGAGCCCGACGATCGAAGGAACATTATCGGTCCCGGCGCGGCGTCCACTCTCCTGTGGCCCGCCGACGAGGAGTGGCTGAAAGCGGGACTTGCGACTGACAAAAAGCGCACCGACGCCTTTCGGCGCATGCAATTTGTGGCCAGAAAGAGCGAGAAAATGAACCGGCAGCTTCGTCAGATCGATCGGCATCTTTCCCACCGCCTGGACAGCGTCGGTGTGAAAGAAAACACCTTTGTGGCGGCAGAGATCTGCAATCTCCGCGAGCGGATAAATCACGCCGGTCTCGTTGTTAGCCCACATTACAGAAACGACCGCGGTGTCGGCACGAATGGCGTTTTCCAGTTCGGCGAGGTCGAGATGCCCCTGCTCGTCGACCGGCAAGATGGTCGCGGAAAACCCGCGCCTAACGATCGTTTCGCAGTAGTTGAGGACCGCGTTATGTTCGACCGCCGTCGTGACGACGTGGCGCCGTTCGGGCGACATATGGAGGGCGGAATGAAGCGCGGTGTTGTCCGATTCCGTCCCACCGCTCGTAAAAACGATCTCGTTAGGCTGAGAGCCGAGCAGGGCCGCCACCTGCTCATGTGCGCGCTCCGTCGCCGCCTTCACCTGCGCACCAAAGCGATGCGAACCGGATGGATTGCCGTAGCGCGTGGTGAGAAACGGCATCATCTCCTCCAGCACCTCTGGATCGATCCGGGTGCTGGAATTGTTGTCGAGATAAATGATTTCGCGTTCGGCCGACATGAAAAAACTTAGCTTCGGACCGCGACGCGCCTATTCAGCCGGACGCGGTTCATTTCCCGGATGTTGTGCATGATGATGCGTCCAACGAAAGTACAAATTGCGCAAATAAATCGGGAGCGGCAGCGCCGTTTGCAGGATTCCGACCGAGTCGTGCCGATAGATCGCGAAATAGCTCAAGGTCAGAATGGACCCGATCGCGCTGCATTCCCAGAAGCCGACCGGAATCACGCTCTTGCGCGCCCGCTCGGAGGCGATCCATTGAATGAGGAAGCGCAGACCGAAAATCAGACTGCCGGCAAGGCCGACAAATTTCCAAGGCGTGAGCGTAATGTGAAAAAACTGGATCGCGGCCGGCAGATCAGGAGCGTTCATACCGGGGACGGTTCGGCAGAAGTCGGCGGGTGAACAGCTTTTTTTCCGCCCTCCTCCGGAGCGCGCCCGCGGCTGTTCAAGTGCGCAAACCCCGTTAGAGTCCATCCCATGGATCCGATCTGGAACCAGGCTAATCCGCATCTGCGCGACGTCGCGCTCTACGAACCGGGCAAGCCGATTGAAGAGACGGCGCGCGAGTCAGGCCTGCGTCCGGACCAGATCGTGAAGCTAGCTTCGAATGAAAATCCGCTCGGTCCTTCGCCGCGGGCAATCGCGGCCATGCGGCACGCGTTGGAAGGCGCAAATTTCTATCCCGATGGCGGCGGCTTTTATCTCACCTCCGCCCTGGCGAAAAAGCTGAATTTCCCGGTGGCCAATTTCATTCTCGGCAACGGTTCAAACGAAATTATCGAATTCATCGCCCACGCTTTTTTGCGGCCCGGTGCCGAGATGGTGACATCGGAGAACGCCTTCATCGCCTACCGATTGGTTGCCTCGCTTTTCGGCGCCAAACCGATCGCGGTCCCCGATCGCGATTATCGGTTCGATCTGGATGCGATTCTAGGCGCGATCACGCAACGCACACGGGTTATCTTCATCGCCAACCCAAATAACCCGACCGGTACGCTCGTTAGGCAAGAGACCCTTGAACGTTTCATGGCGTGCGTGCCTAACGACGTCGTGGTGGTCTTCGACGAGGCTTATTACGAATATCTCGATGATCCGCCCGATACGCTCCGATTCGTGCGGGAGGATCGGAATGTCATTATCCTGCGGACCTTTTCCAAAATCCACGCGCTCGCCAACATCCGGCTCGGCTACGGGGTCGCGCGCTCAGAATTGATCCGCGTCCTGCAAAAAACGCGCGAGCCTTTCAACACCAGCGGGATCGCGCAAGCCGGGGCGGTCGCCGCTCTCTCCGACGCGGCGTATCAGGCGAAATCGAAACAGACGACGGATGAGGGCCGCGCTTATTTGGAGAAAGAGTTGCCTGCGCTCGGGCTGCCGTTCGTGCCGGGAGTGGCGAACTTCATCCTCGTCAAGGTGGGCGACGGGAAAGCCCTCTTCGAAAAGTTGCTGCGCAAAGGCGTGATCGTGCGTGCGCTGAGCGGCTATCATCTGCCGGAGTGGGTCCGCATCTCCATCGGCACGATGGAGCAGAATCGCCAGTGTATCGCCGCCTTGGCCGAAGTGCTGAATCAAGATGCCTAACGATTCGCCGGCGACGATCGCGGCTGTCTCGACTCCGCCGGGAGAAGGCGCAATCGCTCTCGTTAGGCTGTCGGGCCCGGAAGCGCTTGCGATTGCCGATCGGATCTTTCGGGGGAAAAGGAAGCCATCGGCGGCGGCCGCGCGCCTCCAGCAATTTGGCGAGGTCGTGGACGAGGAACGCGTGGTAGACCAGGTGATGTTGACGGCACATCGCGCCCCCGCCAGTTACACCGGCGAAGACGTGGTCGAGATCAGTTGTCACGGTGGGGTGCTGGTGACGGCGCGGGTCTGGGAAGCGTGTCTGCATGCCGGCGCGCGCGCGGCGCGACCGGGTGAATTTACCGAGCGCGCTTTCCTGAACGGGAAAATGGATCTGACCCAGGCCGAGGCAGTGATCGATTTAATCCGGGCGCAAACAGACCTCGCGCTCCGTTCCGCCGCCGAGCAGTTGGAGGGGCGGCTCGGGCAAAGGATCGGGCGATTGCGCGAAAGTCTCATCTCGCTGGTCGCTCATCTTGAGGCCTACATCGATTTTCCTGAGGAAGATATCGAGCCGGATGTCGGCGATGCTTTTCTGGGGCGGCTCGATCGGATTCGCACCGAGATCGAAGCCTTGCTCGCGACCGCGGATCAGGGCCGAGTCTTTCGCGAAGGCGTGAGAGTGGTGATCTACGGCGCGACCAACGCGGGTAAATCCAGTCTGCTCAATCGGCTGCTCGGATTCGACCGCGCGATCGTGAGCGAGCTGCCTGGCACCACCCGCGACACGATCGAAGAAGTGGTGAACCTGCGCGGAATTGCGTTGCGCTTAACGGATACGGCCGGTTTGCGTTCGGGCGAGACTGACGCAGTTGAGAGCGAAGGGATGGCACGGACGGAGCGTTCACTCGCGCAAGCCGATTTGGTCTTGCACGTGGTTGACGCGAGCGCGGCGCGGCCGGCGGGTTTTGAGAAGCGGAGCGAGGAGCTTCCTGAGCTTCTGCTTTTGAATAAAAGCGATCTTCTCCAGCACCCGAATTGGAAAGATTGCGACGCGTTGCGTATTTCCTGTACAGCGCTGGACGGGCTCCGCGGGTTGGAGGAAGCGATTCTCGCCCGCGTGAGCGAGCAACGCTGGGATGTCCCGAGCACCGTGGCGATCAACGCGCGCCATCGTGATTGCTTGCGCCGTGCCCTGGTGGCGGCTGATCAGGCTCACGAAGCGCTGGAGCAAAATCTGCCACCGGAGCTGGTCGCGGTCGATCTGCGCGGCGCGCTCCAGGCTGTGGGCGAAGTGATTGGTCACGCCGACGTGGAACGGATTCTCGACGAGCTTTTCGCGAATTTCTGTATCGGAAAATGACCACGCCGATCTCTCGCGATTGGTACGACAGATTCGTTAGGCCGATACTTTTTGCGATGGATCCGGAGCGGGCGCATCATTTTGCGCTCCTCCTTTTGCGGGTCGCGCCGCAAACGCCCGGTGGTCTCGCTCTCCTTCGATCCTTTGCTCCGACGCCAAACCCGGTGTCGTTTTTTGGACTCCAGTTCCAGAATCGGATTGGCCTCGCGGCAGGTTTCGATAAGAACGCGGTCGCAATCCCGGCGTGGGAGGCGCTCGGGTTCGGTTTCGTCGAGGTCGGCACCGTGACAGCCAAGCCACAGCGGGGAAGCCCATTACCGCGCATCTTCCGTTATCCAAAACAGCGAGCGCTGATCAATCGCCTCGGATTTAATAATGACGGCGCCGATGTCGTCGCGAGAAGGCTGCGGGAATTGCGCGCAAGCGATTTAAGACCGTCGATCCCGATCGGAGTC
>DASXDC010000326.1:0-4011 GCA_036490855.1 Chthoniobacterales bacterium | reverse complement strand
AATCCCGGCTCGGGAAAATAAAGACCCGCGTTGGCGGGGATTGGTTCGAGGATGACGGCGGCGATCTCCTGCCGATTGCGACGAAAGGTTTCGCGAACCGCATCAATATTGTTGAAAGGAAGCGCGATCGTCAGGCCAGCGAATGCCTCCGGGACTCCCGCGCTGTCGGGTTGTCCATGAGTGAGCGCGCCGCTGCCGGCGTGGACGAGCAATGCATCGACATGTCCGTGATAGCAGCCTTCGAATTTGATGATCTTGTCACGATTGGTAAAACCTCGGGCGAGCCGAAGACATGACATCGTCGCTTCTGTGCCGCTGTTCACCATCCGTACTTTTTCGATCGAGGGAATCCAGCTGCAGATCAGTTCTGCCATCTCCACCTCAAGCGGATTTGGAATGCCAAAGCTTACGGCTTTGGCCGCAGTCTCCCGTAGAGCATCGACGACGACCGCGGGAGCGTGGCCGAGGATGGCGGGACCCCAGGTGCCGACGTAATCGATGTACTCGTTGCCGTCGACGTCCCAGATCGACGCGCCAGCTGCACGCTCCACGAAAAACGGTTCTCGGCCGAGCCCGCGGAAAGCGCGGACCGGCGAATTAACCCCGCCGGGAATACGAGCGCTGGCACGGGCGAAAAGCTCAGCAGAAATGTTGGACATCGCGCCTAACGCTCAACGTTTCAGACCGCCCGCTCAACTGCGAAAGCGTTTCAATTTCGGACGCCGCGGTAGCGCGCTGATGCGCAAAGCGCGAGGTGCAGCGCCGCTTCGTTGACACCTTCGGAGCGCGCGCCTACCATCCGGTTCGCGTTTTCGGCGGGGTAGCCAAGTGGTAAGGTCGAGGTCTGCAAAACCTCTATTCGCGGGTTCGATTCCCGCCCCCGCCTGATCTTATTTCTTCGATGCTGCATGAAAGTTGCCGGTCACCCTCAGTTCGAATCCATCGGGCGAAGGCTCGCGAATGCACCGGAGCTCCTGCGTCCATGGAACGGCGCTGCCTACCGGATCACGACGCTCGATTATCCGAGCTCCAAAAGCATTTTGCTCGGGCAGGGCAGTTATATTCATGGCGGACGCTGGAACGCGCCCGGATCTTTCCGTGCGGTCTACGGCAGCACCGAAGACACGGTGGCCGTCGCGGAGTCGCGCGCGACGGCCGATTATGCGCAGGTGCCATGGCCCTTTCGAACGCCGAGGCTGCTGGTGGCGATCGAGCTGTCGCTCCAGTCGGTGATCGACCTTTGTCGCATCGATGTGCTGCGCGCACTCCATCTGCGGACGGAGGAATTGCAAACGGAAGATTGGCGCAGGATTCAGGAATACGGCACGGAAAGTCTGACCCAATCGATCGGGAGAGCCGTCTTCACGAACGGCGGAGAGGCCATGCTCGTCTCTTCTGCGAAAGTGCGCGGAGCGATCAACCTCGTCTATTTTCCAGAGAATCAGCGTGCCGAAAGTCACGTGGCTGTTTTGGAATCGGAAAAGCTTAATCGAGTGCGACTCACTCTGGAATAAATACATGTATATGTGCATGAAAAAATACTTGTATAAACGGAGGAAGGAGATAGGCTCAGACCATGAAAGCCAGGAAAAAGACGGGCCGCCGAAAAGAATCCAGCGATCGAGTCCAAGAATCACCAGCCGTTTATCATCCCGCGATGAAACTCCCCGAACCGCCCGGTATCGAAAAAATTGCCGAGAAGTTCGGCCTCCGGCAAGAAACACTCAGTCGTATGACCGGTTTTTCGCTTCGCGCCGTCGCCGGTTGGAGCAACGGCAAAATTCCCTCGACGCCAGTGCGGCGCGCGTTAGTCGAGATGGATCGGCTGCTTGATAGTCTGGCTCGTCTCATGAAGCCGAAGGATGTCGGCCGCTGGCTAAAGGAACCAAATGCTGCGCTCGACGGTTCGACCCCGGTGCAGGTGATCGAACGCGGCCAGACCGACCGCATCTGGCGATTGCTCTATTTTCTGGAATCCGGCGAGCCCGGATAATCGAAAAATTCCAGGGCGGCCACTGGGTGGGTCGGCGGCGCGATCGGTATCCTATCCGGGATTGGGATGCAGAAGCGGTCGATTGATGCAAGTGTTTTGCCGTCATCATCCGTATCCATAATTATGAACGAGCATTCGCATCAGCGGCATGGAAAAATCAACCTTCACGGAAATGGCCTCGGAGTTCCCTCGCCCGAGACGGTCGAGAAACGGGCCCGCGAGATTGCGATGATTGATGAACGCAATCCCGACGAATTTACCGAAGAAGATTGGCGGCAGGCGAAGAATGAGCTGACCGGCGTCGAGGGTTCGCACGCCCCGGAAGTTGACGACGTAGTCGATGACGAACTCAGTGAGCGTGACGACATTCCGGGAGCCTCGGGTCATCAAGTTCCGAACAATGGATTCGACGAAGACGAGAATGTTGGTGAAGAACTCGTCAGCGGCGGAATCGACGAAGCTGCGCACGACCAAATGGTCGAAGCGCGACGCGAGGAATTGGAGCAGGAGCGAGATCAGCGATGAGTAGAGAATTCGTCATCGAACGACCCGAGCCGATTGCTCCGCCGTCCAATTTAAACCCGGGAGATTTTCGCGCGGCGAAGTTACTCGAACGCTATCGGCATATCCGGAGGTTTTCGGAACGTCTCTGCTCTTCGCTCGAGCCGGAAGATTTTGTCGTGCAATCGATGCCGGACGTAAGCCCAACGAAATGGCATCTGGCGCACACCAGTTGGTTTTTTGAGACATTCGTCCTCAAGGTCTGGATGCCAGAGTATCAGCCGGAAGTCCCCGAATATGCGTATCTTTTCAACTCGTATTACAACGCCGCAGGTAGCATGCATCGGCGGGACCTGCGTGGATTAATCTCGCGTCCGACCGTGGCCGAAGCGTACCGTTTCCGCCACTCAATCGACATCCATATCGAAGAGCTGCTCGATAACATTGAGGCCGAACTCCTCGATCAGATCGAGCCCGTTTTCACGATCGGTCTTCATCACGAGCAGCAGCATCAGGAATTACTCGTCACCGATATCAAACACGTCTTCGCCCAAAACCCGCTCCATCCGGTTTTCCGCGAGCAAAGACAGACTCGCGAAAAGCAGTCGGTCGCGCCCTGCGCCTTTGTCGATTTTGCCGAGACCATTATCGAGATCGGACACGACGGCCGAGACTTTAGCTACGATAACGAAGGCCCGCGTCATCGCGCGCTCGTGCCGGCTTTCTCACTTGCCGCGCGCCCGATTACGAATGGTGAATACATTTCCTTCATCGAAGATGGCGGCTATCGACGGCCCGACCACTGGCTGTCGTTAGGCTGGACGACGGTTAACGAACAGCGGTGGGAAGCACCTCTTTACTGGGAAAAGCGCGACGGTCACTGGTGGAACTTTACCCTTTCCGGGATGCGTCCGGTCGACGAAGCCGAGCCGGTAACGCACGTCAGCCATTTCGAAGCGGACGCTTTTGCGAACTGGAGCGGCGCGCGACTCCCGACCGAGTTCGAATGGGAACGGGCTGCAACCGGTCTGCCAATCGAGGGAAACTTCGTCGATAGCGAACGCTTCCATCCCGCGCCCGTCGCTTCCCTGCCTAACGAAAACTTACAGCAGATGTACGGCGATATCTGGGAATGGACGCGCAGCGCGTATCTCCCCTACCCCGGGTATCGCGCCGCGGCCGGCGCCCTCGGCGAATACAATGGAAAATTCATGAGCAACCAGATGGTGCTGCGAGGCGGCTCCTGCGCGACTTCGCGGAGTCACATGCGCCCGACCTATCGCAATTTTTTCCAGCCGGAAAAACGCTGGCAGTTCACCGGCATCCGACTCGCGCGCGACGCGGCATGAAGGGAGTATCCGGGGGAGTCTCGGTCCTCGATCTCGAGCCGGCGGCTTCCGATTTTCTCGAGCAAGCCGTCGCGGGCCTTTCGAGTTCGCCGCGCACGCTGCCGAGCAAATTTTTTTACGACGAACGCGGTTCGAATCTCTTTCAGGAAATCTGCGATCTGCCTGAGT
>DASXDC010000325.1:0-1748 GCA_036490855.1 Chthoniobacterales bacterium | reverse complement strand
AGGTGAACCTTATTTTTCCCTTCGGTTGGGCGATCGCAGGCTTGGTTGTTTGCTCGGCGATCGGGATCGGTTTCGGGCTCTATCCGGCTTATCGGGCCGCTTCGCTCGACCCGATCGAAGCGCTCCGTTACGAGTAGCTGGGAGGCCCGTGACCTAACGTTGCCTACCCGGGGCATGCAACTTGCGAAGGCATGCTTTGACATGCGCAATGCTTCCTCTATTCTCGGACGCTTTCTGCGTGCCTAACGTGCCTTCAAACCCTCCAATTTCGGTGTCCGAAAATCTTCCCCGCGGCATTCTTCTCGTCGAAGAATACGGCGCTCTCGGGGTCGCAATCTCCTCCGCGTTGCGAAAATTCGCGCCCCTCCACAGGGTGGAAATCGCCCACAGTTTCGCGGAGGCGGAAGTGGCCGCGGCGAGGATGCGACCGGAATTGTTTGTCCTCGATCTCGATCCACCACCGTCGGGTGAAATCGAATTCCTCTCTCGCTTAAAAACACTTTATCCGGAAGCCCGTTCTCTCGTCATTGCCGCCGGCACCTCGCGCGAGCTGCGGGCAGAACGCGGCACTGCCGGGGCGATTCAGTTTGTAGAAAAGCCGTTCGACCTGGCGGAGTTCGGCGCCGCCGTCCAAGCGCTTGTCGGGCCGTGGACGGGACCGCCCGGCACGGTCCGCGGGACGCTCCGTGATCTCGGCATCATCGACATCGTGCAGTTGAAATGTCTCGCCAACTCTAACACCGCCGTCCGGATCGAAATGCCCGACGACCATCAAGGCGAGATCCATTTCCAGAAGGGGCAGATCACCCATGCCGAATCCGGTTCACTTGTGGGAGTGGCTGCGCTCGAGCAAATCCTCGCCTGGTCCGGAGGCCAGATGAACGAACAGGATTTGCCGGCAGCAGCACCGCGGACGATCGATCGCGCGCGCGACGAGCTGCTTCTTCCCGCGCTGCGGAAAATCGCCGCGCAGAAACGTGAGGCTTCCGCTCCTTCGCCCGTGCGGCCACAGCAGCCGGAAAAATCCGGGCCCCGAATTCTCGTCATCGACGACACAGAGATGCTGCTCATTTTCGTCGCCGACGTTCTGGCGACTGCCGACCAGACTTTCCAGATCAAAACCGCTTCCAGCGGCGAAGCCGGCGTGAAGCTGGCGATCGAGACGCGTCCCGATCTCGTGCTCCTCGATTACAGCCTCGCTGACATGACGGGCGACAAGGTCTGCCGCGCGCTGCTCGACGATGAACGGACTGCGCGCACGCCGGTTTTAATGATGTCGGGCCACCCGACTGAGCTGGCGCGAACCGCGGCGGGATATAAAAACGTGGTCTCGACTTTGCCGAAGCCATTCCTGTCCGGCGCGCTGATCAATGCCGTCGAAAAAACGCTCGCGGCTGGTCCGCTCCCAAAAGCTATCGCTTTCCCCAAACCTGCAGCTGCGTCGGCTCCGGCCCCACCGACGGTGAAGGACGAACGCAAACCTTTGTCTTCCAACGGGCACGCTCCCGGCTCCGATGGCCCTTCCGCGAAGACTTCGATCGTCACGGAAACTGTCGTCGAGGAAGTTGCTTCCCTAACGAGTCCGCCAGTGTTGCAGCCGCCAAAGCCGATGGCTGTGCCAGCGACCGGCCCTCCGCCTTCAGGTGCAACCGCAGACGTCGCGCCAGTGGCCAGAGCGACCGCCTTGCGGTTGACCTTTTCCCTCGAAGTCGTCGCGCTTCGTCTCACCTCTTCGCTGCAAATGGACA
>DASXDC010000324.1:0-3781 GCA_036490855.1 Chthoniobacterales bacterium | reverse complement strand
GCTGATGCGACGCGCTGCTGTCTGGCAACGGCGTTAGGCGCAGCCCTGCTTGTCTCGGCTGATCAGGTCTTGCATTCTCAAAAGCGACCGAGCAAACTCGGACTCGTTAGGTCGAATCGCCGGCGAAGTGAACGATTCTCCGGTCGTGAACGCGATCGAACAGCGGCTTGGGCCGGGTGAAACCTTTTTCCCCCTGAAGCTCTGCGCAGACAAGCTGTTTTCGGGAGGCGGCTTCAACTCCCGTGATCAACAAACCTGCCCCAACGAGCTTCCGCGCCCGCCTCGCCGCGAGGTGGAATAATCGGGCGCTTCAACTGCCGTTGTAGTCGTTAGGCGCGAAGGAGTGCGTTGCGCAAAAAGGCGCGGAATTCCGTTGGGGTTGCAATCCGGTACTGCGCCCGGCTCGGAAGAGGGCCGACCTTAATCGTAATCAGGTTCGGCATCTTCAATTCGAACATGCTTTCATCCGTCTGGTCGTCGCCCGCGCAAAGCGCGAGGTCATACTGCTTTTCCGCAAGCAGCCGTTGGACGGCCGCGCCTTTTGAAATCGTCGAAGCGCTCGCTTCGACGATCTTGCGGCCATGGTGAATCTTGACCGGCTCATTGGCCATCATCGCTCCGAGTTCGACCGCCAGTTGATGCGCTTTCCAGGCCCCAAATTCCGGGTCGGTATTGCGATAATGCCAGACGAGCGACGTCTTCTTTTCTTCGACGGAACTGCCAGGTGTCGATTGCTCGTAGGAGCGCAGGATCGGGAGCATCTCCTCTTTCCAAGCGTAGCTGACGCCGTCGTCGAGCATTTCCCATTCTTTCATTCCGGCGCGGCGGATGGCGGCGCCGTGCTCCGCGATCAGGGCAAAGGGATAATCGCCGAGCCAGCCGGCGAGATCATTGCTCGTGCGGCCGCTGATCACCGTCACATCGAACTGGCGGTGATCGCGCAAGGCCGTGAGCAGCGTGCGGACGCTTTCGTTAGGGCGGGCGGCCCGTGGATCGCGCTCGATCTCGCGCAGAGTGCCGTCGTAATCGAGGAAGAGCGCGATCTGCCTCCGATCCGCGACTGCCGCGCCTAACGACTCCGCCAGTTGTTGGATGCGTCCCGTCTCCGGCGCGATTTCTTCTTCACTCGCGGTTCGCAATTGCTCAATGAAGGTGCGCGCCCAGTGGCCGGCGTCGTACTTCATGACGCGATCGCGCATTGGTTTGTTGCGCGCCTGCCGTTCCTCCTCGGGCAAAGCAAGGGCCTCGCGCAAAGCTTCCGCCACCCCTTGCGCATCGTAGGGATTCACAAGCATGGCGTGGAAGAGTTCACCGGCCGCGCCGGCAAATTCGCTCAGAATCAAAACGCCCGCCTGCTCTCGCTGGCAGGCGATATATTCCTTCGCGACCAGGTTCATGCCGTCGATCAATGGTGTTACCAGACCCACGTCGGACGCGGCGTAGAGAGCGCAGAGATCGACGAAGGCGACCGAGCCGTGGATGAAACGGATCGGGCTGCTGCGCAAAGTCGCGTAGGTGCCGTTGATCCGGCCGATGCGCGCTTCCACTTCCGCACGCAATTCCTGATACTGCTCGACGCCTTCGCGCGAGGGCACACTGACGAAGATGAATTTGATCGTGTCGCGATCTTCCAGTTCCTCGAGGAAGCGCTCGATTGCCTCGATGCGATGCAGAATTCCCTTCGTGTAATCCATTCGCTCGACGGAAAGGACAACCTTCTTGTCGCCATCGATCGCCCGCATTTCCGCCAGCCGCTCCTTGAACTCAGACGAGTCGAGCGTCTGCTCGAATTTCCGCGCGTTGATTCCGATCGGGAAAACACCGAGAGAGGCGCGATGCCCGGTCTCGGTACGGATGAACGCGATCTCTGAGTCCAGTCCGAGGAGACGGAGGACGGCGCTGCGGAAATGCCGCATGTAGCCGAAGGTATGAAATCCGATGAGATCGGCCCCGAGAATCCCGCCGACGAGCTCGCGCCGTTTCGGGTGACAGCGAAATGTTTCGTAGGAAGGAAACGGCGTGTGGAGGAAGAAGCCGATCTTCAGCTCCGGCATCGCTTCGTGCAGCATCGCGGGCACGAGCATGAGTTGATAGTCGTGCACCCAGACGAGGTCGCCCGGTCGCGCGTGCTCGAGCACTTTGTCGGCGAAGCGACGGTTGACGTCGCGATACTGCGCCCACCACGCCGGGTCGTAGCGCATATAATTCTGCATGTAGTGCAGGATTGGCCAAAGGCTGGAGTTCGAGAATCCCTCGTAGTGCCCGGTCGCTTCTTCTTCTGAGAGGAAAATCGGGATGCATCCGTGCTCCTCGATCAGGAGGCGTTCGACTTCCGTTTTCCGCTCCTCAGGAATCGCCGCACCCGGCCAGCCGATCCATTTCAACTCGAACTCCTCCGTCGAAAGTCCCTCCAGCGCCGCAACCAATCCGCCGGAGGATTTTTTGACCGTCTCCTCCACGGTCACGGGCAGGCGATTGGAGACGATGATCAAATTTGTGCGCATGAGCTTTGGGATTCTGCAAGGGGCCACGAATGGATCGCCCGTGCAATTGGAGATGGCTCCCTCGGCGATTGCGAGCCTCGGCTATCAAGCGAAAGGTGAAGGCATGCGAGCAGTTGTGATCACCGCTCATGGCGGCGTCGGGGGGCTCACGGTTCAGGAAGTTGCAGACGCGGCGCCGCCCACGGCCGATCGGGTCCGGGTCCGCGTCCGCGCGGCAGGCGTGAACCGCGCCGATATCATGCAACGGGAAGGCAACTATCCCGCGCCCGCCGGTTACCCGCAGAATATTCCCGGCCTCGAATTTGCGGGCGAGATTGAATCGTTAGGCGAAGCCGTCCGCGATTGGGAAATCGACGATCGCGTCTTTGGCATCACGGCGGGCGGAGCGCAGGCGGACTTTGTTCTCGTGCCGGCGAGTAACCTCGCTCGCATTCCCGCGAAACTCGCCTGGACGGAGGCTGCGGCCATGCCGGAAGTTTTCATCACCGCGCACGACGCGCTTTTTACCCGGGCGAAACTGCAAATGGGCGAACGCCTGCTGATTCACGCCGCGGCCTCCGCGGTCGGCACCGCGGCCCTGCAGCTCGCCCACGCCGCCGGCGCGATTGTCTTCGGCACCTCGCGCACTGCGGCCAAGCTCGAGCAGGTGGGGGAGCTTGGGCTGGATCAGAGCATCACGGTGAGTGAATCGCCGAGACAGTTTGTCGAGCGCGTGCGCAAGTTGACTGACAATTCCGGCGTGGACGTCATCCTCGATCTGGTGGGCGGCGATTATTTTTCGGCCAATCTCGAGGCGCTTGCTTCTGGCGGGCGCATCGTCTGTATCGGAACGACCGCCGGCCGCAAGTCGCAAATCGATCTCGGACTCGTCTTGCGCAAGCGCGCCACCATCATCGGCACAGTCCTGCGTCCACGCACGATTGCGGAAAAGGCCGAGGCGACCCGGCGTTTCACCGTTCACGTCCTGCCGCTCGTCGAACGCGGACTGGTGCGGCCGTTCGTCGACCGCGTCTATCCATTAGGCGAGGTGCGCGCCGCGCATGAACGCGTCGAGTCGAACCGGACCGTCGGGAAAGTTGTTCTCGACTTCGCTGTTTAGGGTCGCCGCGACCTGCTGAGGGTTTGCGCAGCAATCGGGGCGGCATGCAAATTGTCTCATCGAATCGTGCGCGAAGCTGCAGTGGCACCCTAGCTGCTTTCTAGAAATTATGGCGAAGTTTCTAAACACCAGCGCGGCTAATTATTATCTCGAAGAGATCATTCGCCTCGCGCACGAC
>DASXDC010000323.1:0-3531 GCA_036490855.1 Chthoniobacterales bacterium | reverse complement strand
GATTGCGATCCGGGCATGATAATCGGCCACGTGCGTGAACTGGAGTTGCCCGAGCACGTCGCCGATCGCGTAAATACCGGGCTGCGTCGTCTCCAGATGTTCATCGACCGTGATGCCCTTCTTCGTGAAAGAGACGTGTGCCTTCTGCAGATCGAGATTCTCAACGTTAGGCGCGCGGCCGGACGCGACGAGGAGCGCGCCGCCACTTAGCTTTCCTGCGCTCGAGTGCAACGTGAGACCGGCCGCGGACGGTTCCGACGCCTCTATCTCTGTCTCGGTCAAAACGCGTACACCTTCCGCTTCCAGCATCGCCCGGACGAATTCGCTCACCGGCGGGTCTTCCTTGGAGAGGAGTCTTTTCCCGCGCTCTACAATCGTGACCTTGACCCCGAGGCGGTTGAACGTCTGGCCGAGCTCGCAGCCGATTGGGCCGCCACCGACGATGAGCAAGCCGGCCGGCTTTTCCGTTAGCTGATCGAAGATCGTTTCATTCGTGAAATAGGGGACTTGGCCGCTGCCGATCGCTTCCGGAATGGCGGCCCGCGAACCGGTCGCGATGATAAAATTACGGGCGCGCAGTGTTTGCTCACCGACCTGCAATTCGTTAGGCGAGAGGAAGCTTGCCTCTTCCCGAAAGACGTCTGCGCCTAACGACTCAAAGCGTTTCTGCGAATCGAGCGGGGCCAGCTCGGCGCGTTGCGCCCGCATGCTGGCGAAGACTTTTTCGAACTCGAATTCCGGCTCCATCTTCGGCAGGCCCCAATTCTCAGCGTGGCGCATGCGATGGAGGAGGCGTGCGGAAGAGATCAGCCCTTTACTCGGGATGCAGCCGAAGTTGAGGCAGTCGCCCCCCATTTTGTTGCGTTCGACGAGGGCGACGCGCGCGCCGAGAGCGGCCGCACCGGCTGCCGTGACGAGGCCGGCGGTGCCGGCACCGATCACGACGAGGTTATAAATGCCCTCGCCCTTTCTCATCGAGCCGGAGGTAGAATAAGGACGAACTTTTCCTCACGCGTTTCGTCGCCGCCGGTTGACGACGCGGAATCAGGCGAGGATCTCGGAAGCGCGCCTAACAATCGATGGCGTGGCGGCGGCAGACTCCGGAGAGCAATTCCCAGAGTGCGTCGAGGATGCGTGCCGCCGCCGCGCTGATCGCGGCGGCGTTGTCTGGTCCGGCCTGTTGCGCGAGCAGCGCGCGCTCGGTGGCGGCATGTTCGCGATCGGCTTCGATGTGGACCGTGAAATAGCGATAATCCTCCGGGTCCTCGAACTGGTAGTGCCTAACGAGTCCGTCGATCTTCGATTCCGAGACGGCCGGAATCTGACTTTCGTAGGCGTAGAGAGCGGCCAGCCCTTCCGCGATCTTCCCCTCGCGGCAAACGGAACGAAAGGTCTCGATCAGCTTCGAAGTCTCCGGCCAGGCTTTGGTTTCCTCGAGATCGTGAGCCGAAACACCGAGCGCGGCCGCGAAGTTTTTCCAGAGCTGCGGATGATTGGGATCGCCCGCTTCTTCGTCGATCAGATTGGCGAGGATCTGCCGCCGGGTCGGCTGGTCGTCGCAGCGCGCGTGCACGGCCGAGAGGTAGGTCGGGAAGGCTGCGACGTGCTGATAATATTGGCCGGCGTAATCGGCCAGCGTTTCCTTGCGCAGTTCGCCCCGGCTCCAGGCGAGGTAGAACGGATGAGTCAGGAGATGACGGGCGGCGATTTGTTCGTCGAGACGATCAAGATATGCGTTCATAAGTTTGAAGAGCTTTTAGGTGATCGGGGCGCGGTTGGCAAAGCTCATTCGGATCTGTGCCCAACAAATATTGCGCAGTCAGGAGGAGGTCCGCGCCGGTGGTGCGGAGCGGCCCATTTCTGGCGAAACGCCGCGCGGAAGAGCGGACCGGCGGGGCGAGCGTGACGGTCCGGCCATGCGCGCGCAGGCGGCGCGAGAAATCGAGATCCTCGAAGATCGGAATGTCGCGGTACCCGCCTAATTTTTCGAAGATGTCCCGCCTAACGAAAAGTGCCTGGTCGCCCAGATGCCAGCCGAAGAGCCGGCTACGAAGATCGGCTAGGCGGCAGGTGAGCGCGAGCACGAGCGAGGGGTCGCGGTATCGGCGACGAAAGGCGCCGCCGACAACTTCGGGGCGTTCGAGCGCTTCGGCGATCCGTTCCAGTGCGCCCCGTGGCAGCGTGGTATCGGCGTGGAGAAAAAGCAGAATGCGGCCGCGCGCCTCGGCAGCTCCCCGGTTCATCTGCCGTGCGCGGTGGCGCTGCGGGTAGGTGAGGAGTTGTGCCCCGGCGGCTTCGACGATCGCGGCGGTTCCATCTTCACTCAAAGCGTCGACCACTATGATTTCGTTAGGCCCGCCCGCGATCTGGGCGAGACATTCGGGCAGCGCGCGAGCTTCGTTCGCAGTCGGGATAATGATCGAGATTTCCGGCGCGTGAATCATGGCGTCGGTTGTAGTTGAGCGGGCGGATCTACCGGCTGTGCGATTTCGCGCGTCGAGCGAGAAGCGCGAGGCATTGGCGGTTGTCGGGTGAAGCGCGCATGCCAGCGGGCCAAACGCTCTTTCTTCATTCCCGCGAGATAGAGCAGGAGAACAGAGAGGTAAAAGAAGGTTGTGCGATAACGTCCATGCTCCTCATAGCGGCGCGGGCTGGTTTCGATTTCGGCGCGCAGTTGCCGGACACGACCGTGGCGTTGCAGCGCCCGATAGAACTCCGCGTCTTCGAGCAACGGGACTTCCGGAAATCCTCCGATGGCGAAGAATACCTCCTGCCGGCAAAAGATCCCGTGATCGCCGAGCGCGATTTGGAAAAGATCGACAGCGAAATTGCCTAACGAATCACTGATGCGATAGATCCATTCCCGGCGTGGGAAGCGCAGCCGGAAACAACCGCCGAGGAAATTGGGCCGGGCGAAGAGTTCCGCCATCGCCTGCTCGCAATCGTGTGGCAGGCGCGAGTCGGCGTGCAGGAAGAGAAGAATCTCACCAGTGGAAGCGAGCGCGCCGATGTTCATCTGCGGCGCCCGGCCGCGTCGACCGTGGAGGAGACGAATCGGATATTCTTCGGCGAGCTTTTCCAACTCGTTGCCGGTGCCATCATCACTCCCGCCATCGACGAACAAGAGCTCCGCCTGTGGCAATCGCACCCGCAGATGGACAACCAGGCCGCGGATCAACTCCGCTTCGTTCAGCACTGGAATGATGACCGAAAGTTTCAATCGAGCCTCTTTCGAAGTTGGGTGAGCGCCTCGACCGCTTCCGGCACGGCGAGCGGCAAGGCGGCGAAGGTGGCGGCAGCGGCGAGCAGGCACCAGAAACAAAACTCTTTGTGCTTCGTCCACTGATCGACCGTCAGCTTGGCAGCCTGAGTCGCGTCCGCCGTCGTCTTGGCAAGGAGCGCGAGTGGAATCCAAGGCTGAGTCGCGGCGCGATTTATTGGGCCCATCGCTGCCAGTCCCATCGTGACGGCGTAACTGCCGAGGCCGATGAAGGCGTCGGGCGTTTGCAAATACGAATACGCTTCCTCCGA
>DASXDC010000322.1:0-2355 GCA_036490855.1 Chthoniobacterales bacterium | reverse complement strand
GGCCTGGATTTTGCATTTGTTAGGCGGAGTTGCCGCGATCAGCGCTCTGCTTGCGCTCCGGCCACGCCTTCGTTAGGCGGTCGGATTCCTTTTCCGCCGCAGCCAGCATTCCGCCATCGTCCACGTCTTGCCACCAGGCCGCTCCGATATCGATCGCCCGCACCTTTCCGTCCGCTGCCATCAAACGCACGCCGTCGGCCAGAGCGCAGTCCCCATCCCGCCGCGCCTCGTGAAGGTAAGCGAAGATTTCTCGCGGACAGAGAAAGATGCCGGTGTCGATCGCGTCGTAACGTGTCAGCGATTTTCCGATATCCGACACGTTGTCTCCCTCCGTTTGCACCTTCATCGCGTCAGCCAGGTCGAAGATGGCATCAATTTTGCGATCGACCGCGAGATTGAGCACCTGCAGATTCGCCTGCCTAACGAAATCCCGCAGCAACGCCGGCTCGAAGAGATGATCGCCCATCAGGAGCAGAAAAGGCGCCTGCACATGCGACTCCGCCGAGAGAAGGGAGACCCCGTTTTGCTTTTGCCATTCCGGATTCAAGATCGGATCGAGCCGCATCGTTTCCGGGATGAGCGGGCCCAACCCCGTGAGCAACCGCTCACTTTCGCAGCCGACGACGGCGTGCAGGGTGGAAACGCCGATTTCGCCTAACGCTTCGATTGTGTAGGAAATGAGTGGGCGCCGCCGGATCGGGACGAGCGGTTTCGGCAGCGACCCGCCCGTGGTCCGCAAACGCGAACCGGCGCCCGCCATTAGAATGACCGCCTCCGTGATCACGGCCGAATTCCGTAATACCGTCGAATCCCCCATACCCGCACCCGCTGCGGAAGGACGCGAAAAATGAGTGGCGCGATCTGCGCCTGGAAAAATCCGCCAACCGTAATCCGCGGCGGAGGTCGATCGCTCTCGACTAACTGCACGATTCTGTGCGCCACCAATCCGGGCGGCGGCGCCTCGCGCATGTTGCGATCTACCACTTCCCAAATCTTCAGCTCGTCCGCGCCTAACGAGTCGCGCGCCATGACCTCATTGAAGTTCGTTCGAATATCGGCCGGTTGCAGATCGACAACCTGGACCCGCCGGTCGCGGCGCTCGACCTGAAGCGAAAAGGTGTAAGCCGCCATCGCCGCCTTGGCCGCGTTATAAGCCGACATCAACGGGACCGGAAGTCGCGAAGCGAGTGACGTGACGTTAATGATGAGACCGCCGCCCCGCTCCGGCAGGACCGCGAGCGCCAGACGGCAGAGCTCCATCTGCGCGAAGACGAGAGTGCGAAACAGTGCCTCGATCTTCTCCGGGGACAGGGATCGCGCGGTGTCGAAATGTCCACTGCCCGCGTTATTGATCACGACCTCCACGCCTTTCGCCTCGCGATCTGCCACGGCGAACGCCTCGCGCACCGAATCGAGATTGGAGAGGTCCATCGCGACCGGATGAAACCCGCCTAACGACGGCAAACGCGCTGGATTGCGCGATGTCCCCCAAACTTCGTGACCGCACGCGACGAGATTTTCGGCAGCAGCCAAGCCGATTCCGGAGCTGGCGCCGGTAAGAAAAATTTTCTTCACAACCGACCAGTCCTTTGCACCTGAAAGAGTGAAACGTCATGCCGCTTCAGCTCAATTAGGAAGGATCGATGAGATTGCACCTGCGGCACAAGACGCCAGCCATCGGGCAGGACGATCGCCACGTCGGCGGTATAAATTGCGGCGGCATTCGCGATCAGCGCTGACTGGACCCTAGCAAAGGGAACGTATCGCAGGAGCCAGTCGAGGCAGGCCGCAACCTGCCAGCGAATTAGATTGTCGCGACGCGCGCTCGATCCTATTGCAGTTGTCACTTCGCCCGAACCGTCCATCCGGAAAGGGCTGATGCTCTCCATCCGACCGAGGCGCGGCAAGGTGGAACTGATGTTTTCACGCTTCTTTTTCTTCCTCAAGACCGCGGGCGAAACCATCGCTGGCCTGACGGCGTGGTCGCTCCTGCGCGTCGCTCGCCGCCGCCGCCAGCAGGTTGCCTTCATTCGCGCCACTCTGGCCGCTCCGCCTAACAAGTCCGGAAACAAGCGTATCGTCGTCGCCCTTTCCACCTTGCCGGATCGGATCACGCGACTGGAACCGGTGCTGCGCTGCCTGTTCGAGCAGACGCGTCCACCTGATGAGATCCTGCTCGCGATCCCGAAGTTCTCGCGGCGGCTGCAGAAGCCGTACGTCATTCCGAGCACGCTCGAGTCAATCCCGCGGCTTCGGATTTTGCGAAGTGAAAATGACTGGGGGCCGGCGACGAAATTCATCCCCGCCCTCCAGCACGAACTGGCGATGGGGCGGCCAGAGACTCTTCTCATGGTG
>DASXDC010000321.1:0-10892 GCA_036490855.1 Chthoniobacterales bacterium | reverse complement strand
CCGCAGGCGAATTCGGGTTGGCTCGCCATCGCCATTGACCTCGTTGGCGAAGGAGAATCCGCCGGTTCCATCGCCCAGGTTGACCCGAATGTTGTAGCCCCACTTATCGATCGAGACGAGGTCGAGATGACCATCTCCATTGATGTCTCCCGCGTCGAGGCCCTTCGGCAGGGTGTCAGTCTTGACGTGACTTTGTAAGCTAAAACCTCCCTGACCATCACCGGTCAGGATGGCGAGGTTGTCGAAACCCTCGACGCACACCGCCAAATCAATTTTGCCGTCCTGGTTAAAATCGCCCAGCGTCATGAGCCCGGGCAACGGAAAATCTCCGCTCCGATGATTGGCGAACGCGGCCGGCGCGAGGACGAAGGAAAGGATGCAGCCTAACGGAGCGAAGAAACTTTTCGTTCTGTTTTTCATAGATGAACTCCAGCTTTACTGAATCTCAATCTGACCAATCTGAAGGTGATCAGTGGCGTCCAGATTCGCGTCCGCGTCCGGCGTCCCAACGACGGCCGTGGCGACTCCGTTTCGATCAAAATCGGCCTCGGTCAGAGTCGCACCATAATGGGCGTCGCTCTGTGGATTCGCGCTCGTTAGGCTTTGACTCAGCTTGCCTCGGCCATCGAAAACAAAGACTTCGCCGGCATGATTCACCCCGCTTACGTTTCGATCCGGCGCGCCCACCAGCACATCCGGCTGCCGATCGCCCGTCACGTCATCGGTCGCGAGAACGGACGCGCCAAACTTGGAGTAATCTTGACCCGGCCTCGCCCGCAGGCTTCGAAGCAACGCGCCGTTGCTACCGCTGAAAATGTAGGCCGCACCACGCAGGTTTTTCTGCAACGGCGCGCCGACGACAAAATCGGGCTTGCCGTCGCGGTTAAAATCCTTTCCTCCTGAGACCGCGCTTCCGAACGAAGCGAGGTCATCTGTCACCGGACTCGCAATATCGAAGAGCACTGTTCCCGTCTTGCCGCTGAAGACGAAGACGTGGCCGGCGCCCGGCGCGCCTACTAAAATATCTGTCACACCATCCCTATCGACATCCCCGGCATTAGCGACTGCCGAACCGAATGCGGCTCCGGCCGCCGTCGCATCAGGGTTGGACAAGGTGCGGATTACCTGCCCGCTCTTGCCGCTGAAGACATAAGCCAGTCCAACATTCGAAACGCCATCTTCCTCATCACCCAAATCTTCGCCCGGCACCCCCACAACCATGTCGGCAAAGCCATCGCCATCCACGTCTCCCAGACCCGCGACAGCCGCTCCCATCTTCCCATCTTCCTGCGGCGCGGGATCGAGCAAGGTGAACAGGACCGCCCCATCTTTGCCGCTGAAAACGAACACCTCGCCGCCATTGATGACCTCGTTCGTGGCATGCGGATTGACGATGTGATGCGGCACTCCCGCCACGATTTCAGCCACACCATCGCCGTTCAGATCCGCTACCGCCGCGAGGGAATTCCCGAGCAGCCCACCGAAATGATCCGGTTGAATCTTCTCAAATTGTGGATCGTTCAGAGTGTTGAGCAAAGACAGATTTGCTCCGTCGAGGATGAAGACCTTCCCGACGTTCTGCGGCTTTCCGTAGCCGGCGTCGTTAGAAACGAAATCACCGTCCTGAAAAGGAGCGCCGACCGCCAGATCGGGAACGCCGTCGCCATTGACGTCGCCGATCGCGACGGCGGCGTAGCCAAATTGGGTAGTTGATTTTTCCGGCAGCGGATCGAGAACGGTCGTGCCGTAAACACTGCCAGCCGCCATCGCCAGGAAGGGAAGCGCGCCGATCCACCCGGCCGCGCGACGAAGTTTGATCCAGGAGTTTGTCGGCAATCCTGAGGCCCGCTCGATTCGCACGTTCATGATTTCTCCTCGTTTTGTCCGCTTGCCTCGGCGTCTAACACAGGCCGGCGCGCGAAGGCAAGGATATATTCCCGTCTCGCGACGGAAAGGAGGCGGGGAGGAACGAGGAGATCGCGAGCGAAGGCAGTGGCCGCTAGCCGACTTCGTTACCTGCCCCGATCGGAAACGACGCCTCCTCGGGCGCTCGCTCTTCTTCGGCGGAGGTGCGACGCGCCTGATTTTTCGCTTGGGCCTCACCGACGAGGATGGCGCCCCAGGCCCGCAATTTCTCGAACCGAGCAGACAAATCCCAACCGCCGCGACCGCGGCGATGAGACCTAAAATGCCAAGCGCTACGTGCTCCGTCATGCAGGTCCAGATAAATTGCCCAACGCAAAGGACCGCGACGAAGAACTCGCCCAGATGACAGCGAAAACGAGTTTGATCCACAGCTCCGGGATGAAGGGAGCGAGCCAGAAAATGCCTAACGGCAAGCCAAAAATCGCTCCCACCATTGTGCCTTTTCGCATCGACCAGGCGAGAGGCTGCCGGCGCGAGATGATGAAGATGCCGGTGCTTACCATTCCAATCGCCTGAATCGCAAAGCTAAAGCGCGGCCGAGGGTGGCAGGCATCTTGAAAAAAAGCACCAGCGCCGGAAACCTAATAGTCCCCCCGCCCATCGGCGTCGAGCCGGCCACGTAACTGCCGAGCGCCATCGGCCAATGCGCTTTCGCCACCGGCCATTGGCCCTGGCCAAAAATGAGCCAGGCTCAGACGGCGTAGAAGGCGCCGAGCCAGATGAACCAGAGCCAGAGACAATGTTTCCGTGGTGCAGGGATGGTCCTATGAGAATTCGAAAAATTTCTCGCCGCCGCCCCTCGGCACGAGGCGTGCTGAATTCTCGAACTTGATCGTCCACGGCCAAAAGCGATCAGGACAAGCCGCGCCGCAGCGGGCGCTTTTGCACTGGTGTTTTTGGCCGCAGACCCGATAGAACCGCCTGCTCATCATCATGCCCACGAAGAAAGCCAAGCCGTCTGCGCATCGGCGCATCGTCCTCAAGTTCGGCTCCGGCACGCTCACCCGCACCGACCGTTCCGGGCTCGACCTGCAACAATTCGCCCGCCTCAGCGCGGCGGTTGCCGGCCTGATCGCGCGCGGCTGCCAATGTGTCACTGTCACGAGCGGCGCGGTCGCCGCCGGCACGAGTGTCCTCGGCCTGCAGGAGCGCCCGGCCGATCTCGCGACCGCGCAGGCGAGCGCAGCTGTCGGGCAATCGAAATTGATGCACGCTTACGAACGGGCCTTTGGCCGCTATAAATTAAACGTCGCGCAACTTCTCCTCACCCACAGCGATCTCGACAGCCGCCGTCGTCGCGCTAATGCGGGCAATACCCTGGAGCGTCTTCTCGCCGCCGATAACGTTGTCCCGATCATCAACGAAAATGATTCCGTTGCGACCGAGGAGTTGAGCTTCGGCGACAATGATCGCCTCTCCGCCGAAGTCGCGACTCTCGCCGGCGCCGATCTTCTAATCATTTTGACCCAGGTCGACGGTCTGCTCGATGCCGATGGCAAAGTCATCCCGTTCGTCCGCGACATCGAGCGGGTGAAGAAACTGGCGAATGGGGAGAAGGGCCGCTTTTCCCGCGGAGGGATGATCTCCAAACTCGAAGCAGTCAAAATGGCGGTCGACGCCGGGATCACAACCGTGATCATGAATGGCCGCCGACCCGATTGGATTCCGGCCGTGGTCGCGGGGGAGAAGATCGGGACGCGCTTCCTGCCGAAGGGAAAGATCCGCCCGCGGCTCAAAAGTTCGTTAGGCAAATGACCCTGCCGGAGCAGATCCTGGATTTTGGCCGTCGTGCCCGGGCCGCCGCCCGCGTCCTCAGCCAAATCCCGCGCGCGGAAAAAGACGACGCCTTGCGCGCGATGGCGGACGAGATTGTCGCCCGCAGCGCCACCATTCTCGCCGCCAACGAAAAGGATCTGGCCCACGCCCGCAGTCATCATCTCTCCGGCGCGATGATCGACCGGCTGATCCTGAGCCAGGAGCGGATCGAGGCAATGGCCGGAGGCATTCGTGACGTCGCTGCCCTTCCCGACCCGGTTGGCGAAATCATCCGCGAATGGACTTCGCCTAACGAGCTGCGCATCTCCAAGGTGCGCGTCCCGATCGGCGTCGTCGGGATCATCTACGAATCGCGCCCGAACGTGACGAGCGACGCCGCCGTCCTCTGCACCAAGACCGGCAATGCCGTCATCCTCCGCGGTGGTTCGGAGTCGATTCATTCCAACCTCGCGATCGCCGCGGCGCTGGAAGAGGCCGGGACGAAGGCCGGCTTGCCTAACGACAGTGTCCTGCTCATTCCCAGCACCGACCGGGCGGCTGTCCGCCTGATGGCGGAGATGGATCGCTACATCGATCTCATCGTTCCGCGCGGCGGGAAGGCATTGATCGAAGCCGTCGTGAGCGCCGCGCGCATGCCGGTGATCAAACATTCCGACGGCATCTGCATCGCCTACATCGACGAGGAAGCCGATCTCGCGATGGCAACGGAGATCGTCGTCAACGCCAAGACGCAGCGCCCCGGAGTTTGCAACGCGATTGAAACCGTCCTCGTCCATCGCGCGGTCGCGCCGGAATTTTTGCGCCGACTTGCGCCGCGTTTCATCGAGAAAAAAGTGGGGGTTCGCGCGGACGAAGCCGCCTTCGCCGCGCTCGCGCAGCTTGCCTATGAGCCGCTCCAGCGGGCGAGCGAGGAGGATTGGAAGACCGAGTATCTCGATTACATCCTCGCTCTCCGGGTGGTCGATTCGCCTGACGCCGCCATCGCGCACATCGAGCGCTACGGTTCGCACCACAGCGATTGTATCGTGACGCGGAATGCCGGGACGGCCGAGCGGTTCCTGCGCGAGATCGATTCCGCGACTGTCTATTGGAATGCATCGACCCGTTTTACCGACGGGGGCGAGTTCGGTTTTGGCGCCGAGATTGGCATCAGCACCGATAAGCTGCACGCCCGCGGCCCGATGGGTTTGGAGGAACTGACGACCTACAAATATGTCATCCGCGGGACCGGCCAGGTCCGCCGTTAGGCGTTAGGCGCGCGCCGAAAGAAAATGCGGAGCGCGCTGCTCGAGGAAGGGCATTTCCAGCACCTCCTGCAATTCCACCTCTGCCGGGCTGAGAAATGCCGGCACCCCGAGCGTGATCGCATCCTGCGGCACATCAAGGCGGAGAGTGCGATGCAGCCAGTCCCAGATCGTTAGGCCGCTCGACCAGTTCGAATTCACCTCATCCTCCACGATCGAGTGATGGATGCCATGGAGCCGCGGCGTCACGATCAACCGGCTCAGCCAGCGTTCCACTTCCGGGGAGAGCTCGACGTTGGAATGATGAAACATGATCTCAAGCAGCAGTGCGATTTGCCAGGCGGAGAGCGCGAGCGGGCAGACGCCGATCGCCAGGACCTGCAACGCGCGCCACGGGACCGAGAGGATCAGTTCGCCAAAATGAAAACGGAGCGCGGTCGAAGCATCCATGTCGAGATCGACGTGATGCGCCTGATGGAAACGCCAAAGAAACGGCACGCGGTGGGTCAGGACGTGCCAGAGATAAAGGCTGTAATCGAGCAGCGCCGCGGCCAGCGCCACCTCCAGCCAGAGCGGAAGCGAGAACTGTTTGAGCAGGCCGAGCCGGCGCCTTTCCACCATCCGGGCTAGCGGCCTAACGACCGGCTGTTCCGCCAACTGCACGCTGACCGCGCCCGCGAGCGCGACCGCCAGATTGCGCGCGTTGCGGCGGAGCTTTGATTCGACGGCGCGCTTCCGCAATGGCCGGCGGTTTTCCAGCCAGACGAGGAGGCCGAAAGTGCCAAGAACAAAAATCCCGCCTAACCAACCCGGGACAGTCCGCTCACGCTTCGACTTCACCCCCTTGAATCGAAAGCGAAGCGCCGACCGCTCGCCCCGCGCGACGCTCCTCGCGCTGCGCGCAATTACTCGGTCCGGAGCGCGCTCATCGGAGTCACACGCATCGCGCGGCGCGCCGGCAGAAAGCAGGCGAGCAAGGCCGCCGATCCGAGCATTCCGCTCGCGGCCAGCAACGCAACCGGATCGCTCGGACTCACCTGATAAAGCATCTGCGCCAGCACGCGACCGAGACCGAGCGCGAGCAACAAGCCGACCCCGAGCGCGAATCCCGTCTGCAACGCGCCCTGTTTCATGATGAGCGCGAAGACATCGCCGCGATTCGCCCCCAGCGCCATGCGGATCCCGATCTCGCGCGTTCGCCGCGCCACCGCGTAAGCCTTCACCCCGTAGACTCCAATGACCGCGAGGAGGAGCGCGATTCCACCGAAGATTCCGAAGAGGATCGCGCCGAAACGGGCTGCCCAGAGACCGACGTTTTTTTCCACGATGTTTTGGAACGGCTCGATGCGCAGTATCGGCATCGTCGGATCGACCTCGCGCAACGTCTGGCGGATCGTCGGAATCATCGCCCGGACCGCTGCCTCATCACTGCGGGTCAGGCGCACCTGGAGGGCCACGCCGCCATTATAAGCCTGGGCGAAGGGCGCGAAAACCCGGCGCGGCATTTCGTCGCCCAGCACCTCGTGCCGATGCTGCGCGACCACGCCGACGATTGTGAAGTCGTTAGGCGAACCATCGGTCGGGGGCAGGGTGTAGCGCAGATGCTGCCCGAGAGGATCACGATTCGGGAAGAGCTTCTTCGCCATCAGCTCGTCGATGATCAGGACCGGCGGCGAATTTTTGTTCTCCGTTTCCGTCTCCGTAAAATCGCGACCGCGCAGCAGCCGCACCCCGATGGCGTCAAACCAGCCCGGCGTGACGGCGGTGAAGAGACCGCCCGCGCCCGGCTCGGGAGCGTTCGGATCGGTCTTGGTCGCCGCCGCTTCATCCAATCGCATGACTCGCCGCGAGTTCGTTATGTTGCCGTAGGGCAGCATCGTGGTCAGAGCGGCGGCCTTTACTCCCGGAAGCGCCCGCACCCGGTGGAGGGCGGCGAACATCGTATGCCGCGCCGCCTCTTCATTCACCCTGCCTAACGTAAAGTCCATCTCGGCCGAGATCGCCCCGCCGCGCTCAAATCCGGGATTGAGCGCCCCGGCCTTGAGCGCACCGCGAAAGAAAAGACCGGCGCTGAAAAGCAAAGTGAGAGAAAGCGCGATCTGCACCATGACGAGGAGATGGCGCGGGGCGAAAAAGCGATTGAGCCGCCCGACGTGGGCTGGCTCGCCGACCTGCTGTTTCAAATCATTCACCAGATCGGCTCGCGAAGCTTTCAACGCCGGCCCGAGGCTGAAGAAAAGAGTGGCGAGGAGGCAGATGAGAAACGTGACCGCGAGGACGGTCGCATCGGGCTGGAGATGGACCACGATGGAAAAATTCATCGAGCCAAAAAGATTGCCTAACGAACCGATGAGAAGTCCGTTGCTCCAGAAGCTGATGAACAATCCGAGCGCGCCGCCGAGAAGAGCGAGGATCAATCCTTCGCAGAGCAATTGCCTGACGATCCGCCAGCGGCTCGCCCCGAGCGCGAGGCGAAGCGCGATTTCCTTCGATCGATTCGCGCCGCGGGCGAGGAGCATATTGGCGAGATTGAGGCAGGCGATCAGCAGCACCGCGCCCGCCATCGCGAGGAGGAGGATACCGATCAATCCCATCGGGCCATCGTCCGAAGGGGTGGTGCTGATGCTGAAACGAGATGGCTCCTGGATTTGCAATTGACGCGCCCCGCTCGCATCCGGCGGCTGAATCGCGGTGAGCCGTTTCGCGAGCGCCGGAAGCCGCGCCTCGGTCGACGCCATCGTTAGGCCAGATTTCATCCGGGCGACGAGATTGAGGGTGTAATTCTTCGGCGCATCGAGGTCCATCTTGCCGCTCGTGTCGCTGAAGGCGGAGCCAAGCTGCGAATAAACGCCTAACGGCAACCAGAGGTCCGGGGCGAGGAGCGCGTTCGTCCCGGCAAAGCCGTCCGGCGTCACGCCGATCAGGGTGTAGGTCTGGCCGTTCAAGGTCA
The DNA here is from genome assembly GCA_036490855.1 of Chthoniobacterales bacterium. Classification (GTDB taxonomy): domain Bacteria; phylum Verrucomicrobiota; class Verrucomicrobiia; order Chthoniobacterales; family UBA10450; genus Palsa-1392. Next base: position 2,996 of record DASXDC010000321.1, on the reverse strand, counting down.
GCGGCCGTCCGATGAGGTCGGCGCGGCCGCCCAGTTTTTTCCAATAGGGATAACTCGCGACCGCCACCGGGATGTTGGCGTTAGGCCGGCATTCCGCCGAATCGTAGAAGCGCCCCACGGCCGGTTTCACTCCCAGGAGCGAGAAGAAATTCGACGAAGTCAGAAAAACAAAACTGCGCCGCATCGCGTCCTCGCGCCCGATTCCGGCGAGCGCGAATTGCATTGCCGCCACATCGGCGAAGACGTCTTTGTTCTCTCGCAAGGCGTTGAATTCGTTATACGAAAATGGCCGGTAATCGTGCGCCGCGCCCTGCCGCGCGGTGAAGACATTGACGACCTCCGCGGGCCGGAGCGGGACGAGCGGCCGCAGGATGACGCCGTTAACCAATGCGAAGACGGCGGAGTTTACCCCGATCGCGATCGCGAGGGTGAGGATCGCGATACTGGTGAAGCCCGGTGTTTTGATCAGCTGCCGGAAAGCGAACTTGAAATCCTGAATCATCGCCAGTGAGATGCAGCCGCCGGCGGTTTTGGATTCAGGAATCGTTTTACGGTTGCGCGAGAAGCCGCGCGCGAGAGTTTGCCGGGCGATGGGAATTCCAGTTCAAAGTCTCCACATTGGGATGCAGGTCCGGCATCCGCGCTACGGTCTCGGGAAAATTAAGGCGCTGACCGAGCATACGGCCGATATCACTTTCGACGACGCGCCCCGCACGGTCGATCCCGCGACGAGCGAGCTGACCGCCGCCGAGCCGAGCGCCAGCCTGACGGAAATGCAGCTGCCGCTTTCGCGCTCATTCGCCAGACGGCACAGGCGATGGTGGATGCGCTCGGCTTGGAGAAATCGGATCAGCTCGTGGAAGGCCTCGCCACCCGCTGGCAGCGCGGCACGCTCGCGCTCCAGTCAGCCGACACTTCCCTCCAGGCGAAGGAAGTGCCGCTCGAGACCTTCTTTCACAAGATCGTGATGATTCGCAACAACCTGCGCGTCCTCGAGCAAAAGGTGAACGCAAACGAAAAGCTGAGCGATGCCGACAAGTTCGATCTCCAGCAATACATCACCCGCTGCTACGGCTCGCTCACGACCTTCAACGTCCTCTTCAAGAACAAGCAAGATCAGTTCGGCACTCAGGCCTAGCTGCCGAAGACGACCGTCTTGGCATTCATGAACTCGCGCATGCCTAACGAACCCAACTCGCGCCCGTAGCCGGATCGTTTCACGCCGCCGAAAGGCAGCCGCGGATCCGACGCGACCATCGCGTTGATAAAGACCATCCCGCTTTCGAGCTCGCGCGCGAACCGCTCCTGTTCTTCCGCATCGTTCGTCCAGACGCTCGCGCCAAGGCCGAAGTCGCTCGCGTTCGCCAGCGCGATCGCGGCGGCGGCATCCGGCACGCGGAAAAGGAGCGCGACCGGTCCGAAAACTTCCTCGCGAAAAGCCGGCGCCTTCTCCGGGATTTCGGCCAGGACGGTCGCCGGATAAAAGTTCCCCTTCCCTTCCATCGGCTCGCCGCCCGCGAGTAATTTCGCTCCCGCCGCGATCGATTTTTGCACCTGTTCGTGAACACCATCGCGGATCGCAGGCGTGGCAAGTGGACCGATCTCGGTCGCATCATCCATCGGGTCGCCGACCTTCAGCGCCTTCATTCGTTCGACGAATTGCCTGACGAAATCATCGTAGATCGCGTCTGCGATCACGAAGCGCTTCCCGGCGATGCACGATTGCCCGCTATTCTGAATCCGGGCTTTCACCGCGGTCGTTAGGGCAGCTTCCCGCCCGGCGCTCGGCATGACGATAAACGGATCGCTCCCGCCCAATTCCAAAACGCATTTCTTGATCGCGCGGCCCGCTGCCGCTGCGACTTCGCTTCCGGCCTTGTCACTCCCGGTCAGCGTCACCGCCTTAATCCGGCGATCCTCGATCAGTTTCGCCACCCGGTCCGACTCGATGAGCAACGTCTGAAACACACCTTCCGCTGCGCCCGCCCGGCGAAAAATATCTTCGATCGCGAGCGCGCATTGCGGCACGTTGGCAGCGTGCTTGAGCAGTCCAACATTGCCCGCCATCAATCCCGGCGCAGCGAAACGAAAGACCTGCCAGAACGGGAAATTCCACGGCATGATGGCAAGGATCGCGCCTAACGGCTCCCAGCGCACCGAGCTGCGCGCCGCCGCCGTCTGGATCACTTCTTCCTCGAGAAAACGTGCCGCGTTTTCCGCGTAGTAGCGGCAGCCGCCGGCGCACTTCCGCACTTCCGCCCGCGCCGCATTGATTGGCTTTCCCATCTCGAGGGTGATGATCCGCGCCAGCGCGTCCACTTCTTCCTCGAGCAAATTCGCCGTGGCGGTGAGAACCGCGGATCGTTCGGAAAAGGTCGTCTTGCGATGACTCGCAAAAGCGTTCTCCGCCGCCGCCAGTTTCTGCTCGATCTCCGCCTCGCTCAGCCTCTCGAAATCGCGCAGCGTCTCTCCCGTTGCCGGGTTGATGGATGCAATCGCCATCGGGCAGTCAACAGCGACTCTCGCCGGCTGACAACCGCGAGCGTGCCGGGCATGATGAGGCCGGGCTCGTGCAGCGGGCGCGATGATGGAGACCTCCGATCATCCGCCCTTCCCGCGTAGCGGCGTGACTGGTCAAATACCATTTGAGATTTGAAAGCCGCGGCCTCGGCTCCGACTCCGTTACGCGCTACCGCAGTTTTTAGTTTGTGGCATTGCACCTGCTTTTCTTGCATTGCATGAACCTCACCCTTGATGAAATCACCACCCACCGCAGCCGCTTGCGCCATGAGATCATGGAACGTGAATGCCTCCTCGCTGCCTTCAATGTGGTCGAGAAGTATGCCGCCAGCGGCCAAGCGCCGGACGCCATACATCTCGGCAGCCTCGTCTCCGGGCTTCTTCCGTCCCGAACGGCGTTGGAGTTGAAGGAAGCCGCCAGATCCGCCGTGCCGGCTCCGGCTTCCCTGCCGCCTCCGGCACCGGCCGCTTTGCCG
>DASXDC010000320.1:0-16538 GCA_036490855.1 Chthoniobacterales bacterium | reverse complement strand
TGGTCAACAATCGTGACGGCGGGACGATCGATGATGGCGGCAACCTCAGCTTCAATGTCGGCGGCGCGTTAAATGCGAGCGGCGACGCGGTCTTCATCATTTCCAACCGGAACGACGGGCTCGGCGGTGGCATGATCGGCTCGGACGTATCTTTGAACGTGAACGCGACCAGTATCTCCACGGGTGGCCTCCTCAATCTCGCCATCAGCGCGAATGCGGGCGGAGTGATCCCGAGCGCGGGGCTCGATCTCAGCACGGGAAATGTGGTCGCGACCGGCGGCATCGTCGGGTTAATTCAGTGCACAGGTTTCAACGCGATCGGCGGTCCATTCCTGGGAGGCGGAACGATCAATGGCGACGCTTTACTTAATCTGAATCTAGGCGACGTCACCTCAGGCGACGTATTCGACATCGAAATCGACAGCGATGGCACCGGTTTCATCGGCGGGAATGCGCTGATGAACGTTTTCACCGCGAGCAATCTTAACGTCCAAACGGATATCTTTAACGACATCATCAATACCGCGGATCTTGATGGTGACACACTTGTGCCGGGGGGCACGATTGCGGGCGACGCGAGCGTCAACGCGGTAGTCGCGGGGAACATTGTGGCGGGCGGGACCGGCGAATTTGCCGTCCTGAACAACGATTTCCGGCAGCTCGCTGAAGGCGGCGCGATCGGAGGCGATGCCACTGTTTTCGTCGGGGCCAATGGTATTTCGACCGGCACCATTTTCCAGCCCTTGGTCAATGACAAAAACGGAAGCGTCGGCGGCGACGCCACGGTCTCGGTTTCAATCACCAACGACATCACGGTCGGCACGGATACCCTCTTCACCATCCTCAATGACGGGGGCGATATTGGCGGAGATGCGATCGGGATTCTCTCTGCGCGCAACTCAGCGAGCGCGAACAGCTTTAATTTTCAAATCATCAACGACGTCGGGAACATCGGCGGTGACGCCACCTTACTCGGCACACTCTCCGGCGCCCTGACCAGCACGGCCGCGGGTGCCACCATCCAGATCACCAACGAAGGCGGGACGATTGGCGGCAACGCGGGGATTACTTTCGCCGCCGCCTCCCTGTCCGCTCCGTCCTTGCTCGCCCAGATCGATAACGAGGAAGGGACGATCGCTGGGACCGCAAGCATCAACTTCAACATTCCCGGCAACGCCACCACCACCGGCGACGCCACCTTGCAGATCCTCGGCAGCGACGCTGCCGGCTCGGCTGCGATTAACGTCACCGGCGGCAACTACGATGCCGGCGGCACGTTCCTGACGATGATCGACGGCGACGGCGCGATCAGCTTCACGAATGCGATCGCGCACGCCGACGTGCTCAAGGTCGGCGCCCTCGGCATCAACGGCGTTCTCACGATCGGCGGCGGTTCGCTCTCGGCGGATACGGAGCTGAAACTCTACGCATCCGGAAGCAATGGGCAGATTGACTTCGTCTCAAACGTCACCCTCGGCGGCACCGGTACGAAGACCCTGGCGGGGAATACGATTACGATTTCCAACAACGTCGTAGTCACCGTCGGCGGCACCACACCGGCCGACGTTTTCACCGCCTTCAGCGGGGACATTGCGAATGCCAACTATACGGGCTTCGGCGGGAATGGCTCGACTACCGGCACCTTCGCGGGCGCCGGGGCGAACAATCCGCAGCCACTCGCCGACGCCCCGCCCTTCACGGATGCTCCCATCAACGCTCCTATCCTATCCGGCAGCGTCCCATCCGGCGGCGGCCGGATTAACCGGAAGAAGCCCGACACTTTGGTGCGCGTCAGTAACACGGATCAGTTACTCGCCCTCCTCGACAGGGCGGTTCCCGCTGCGAGCGACAAAATCGTCAGCCCGTCCGTTCGGCGCACCAGTAGTCCGCAAAATTTCCCGCGCACGAATACCGCTGCTCGCCTCGGCGCAAATCGCGGGCGGGCAGAACTTCGGGCCGCGCCCTGATCGCGGCAGGTCTTCGGCGCAGTATCGCTTCAGGGCCGAGTCGTCGGTTGCCGGGGCGGCGTCTTATGCATGAAGCTGCCCCTGGCTCCATGAAATGTCCGATTCCCATTTAACGCTCAACCGCATGATGTGGTAAAGGGTTTCAGTCAGCGCGGGCCAAAGCCTTGGAAAGCGCCAATCGCATCCCGACTTTGATCTGTCCGCCAGCGCCGAACTTTATCCCGCCCGTCTTGCTCTCACGGACAGAAAATCAGGAGCAAAAAGACGAAGAAGAGCAGCAGGTGGATGCAACCTTGCAGGATGCTGGTCCGGCCACTGGCGAAGGTGACGACGCTGACGCCCAGGGTGAGGAGGAGGAGTGGCAGGTTTCCGCCCTCTACGCCTAACGAGACCCGCCGGTGTGTGCATAAGCTGATGGTGAGGACCGCGGGAATGGTGAGCCCGATGGAGGCGAGGACGGATCCATGCAGAATATTAACCGAACGCTGCAGCTGATTCTTAATCGCGGCTTGGATGGCGCTCAACGCTTCCGGAGCGAGCACCAGCGCGGCCACGATCGCGCCGCCAAGAGCCTGCGGCATCCCGTATCGCTCGATGCTGTTATCGAGCGGAATGGCAAACTTCTCCGCGAGCAGGATCACGGCGATGAGATAGAAGAAAAGGAGGCTGGCGTGGTACGGCATGGAGCGCATCCCGGCCATCTCATGCGCCGGGTGAGCGGCCTTTTCCTTCGCGCCGGATTCCATGAAATAACTGCTATGCCGCAGCGTCTGGATGAGGAGAAAGATGGCGTAGAGGCCAATCGCAGAGGCCGCGAGGAAGATCTCCTGCACTTTGCTCAGGTTCGGTCCCGACATGGAGGTAGTGAAGTTTGGCAGGACGAGGCCCAGGACCGAGAGCGCGAGGATGGCGTTGAGATAGGCGTTGGTGCCTTGCAGGTTGTAAGTCTGTTCGCGATGTCGCAGACCGCCCAGGAGCAAGGCGAGACCAATAAGCCCGTTCAGCGCAATCATGAGGACGGCAAACATCATGTCGCGCGCCAGGGTCGGATTGTTCGCGCCGTGCAGCATCGTCACGGAAATCATCATGACCTCAATCGTGATCGCGGCCAGAGTGAGGATAAGAGTTCCGTAAGGCTCGCCGCATTTGATCGCGATAAAATCGGCATGGCGCACGACGGAAATGGCGGACCAAAGAACCGTCCCGAAAAGCCAGAAAAAGATCACCCCGAGCCAGAGCGGGTTGGCGAGATTTTCGACCAGCGCGTCGCCCGTGCTGAGGAAGATAGCAGCGGTGCCCAGGCCGAGCAGGAGCGGATACTCCGAGCGAAGGAAGGTGATGAAGCTATTTCTCACGGATGTTAGCGGTTGCGCGGGCAGCGCAGCGGACATCGCCCGCGAGATGGATTGGAAGACCTCGATCTCCAGCCCGGCGGGCGAGGGAGCGCCTCGCTGTTTCGCACAAGTTCCGCAGTTTCACGGCTCATGGTAAAGATATGGGCAGGCGTCTGGCAAGCCGCTTTAGCGGGTGCCGGGTTCATGACCATGCAGCGGGGAGAGGCCGGTCAGACAGAGGTCTGAAGTCACAAGTCGGAGCTTAACGGCACGCGGGCCTTGCAATGGGTCGGGATTAGCCCGGCCAGCGTTGGAAAGCACGGCTGCTGGGTTGTTATCAAAGGTGATTTATCGTGTCTTTTGAAAGTTCATGAGCGCGGCCGCTGTTATGACATGGACGGTGGCGTCCGCGAAGATGGAAGTCGCGAAGCCGCGACGATTCCTCGCCCGGCTTCCCGGTAAGTATACTATTCGGGCCGTTCTAACGAAGCGGCCTGCGATCAGTCCGCGGGAAAAGGACGTGCTGATGATGCACGGCCATTTCGGCGCGGTTGTTGCCGTCTACCATCATGCCGCAAGCCGGGCAGCGATAGTGATTGGAGATTGGGCGGGGCTTGATCGTTTCTTTTCGCTTTGTCGCCATACCAATTGATCGCAGGAGAAGGCGGGAGCCGATGGCAGTTTTTCGCTCCCAGGGCCGCGCAGGAGGGATTTCTTTGCTGTCCGCCGGGACGCGCCGTCGCCTGTTTTTGCGGGTGAAAAAGAAAGGGCATCCTGCGTTTCCGCCGGATGCCCTTCTGGTGACGAGTTGCCTCGCAATTCTCCCGGGGAGCCGGATGGGGCGGCTCCCCGGAAGCAATGTTCGTTAGGTTTGGGTTAAGGAAGCGATTCGCCGCGGTGAGTCTGGACCTGCTTCACGTCGCGGTTGCCGATGCGACCATCGGCGTCAACATCCTCGCGGAAATTGGCACTGGTGACTGGCATTTTGACCTGACCCTGGATGAGAGTCTTATCCGGCCTGTCGACGACTCGGCTCGCATCCGCGTCGGCGGTGAGGAAGCCAAACGGCACATCCGCTGTGCCGGAGCCACCGTTCACGCCGGAGATCCGGATGGTGAGAATCTGCTCATTAGCGACGCCGTTGAGCGGGACGAGCATGTTGTTGCCGCTAAAGGTCGGCGTGCCGGCGGTGCCGACGCCACTGACGATGCTGGCGCTACCGGAGGTGACGGCCGTATCGAAGGTGAAGACGGCGAGGTAGCTGCCGGCGACGCGATCTTCCACGCCGGAGGTGCCGGTAAGAGGCATGGCAATGTCGAAGGTGCCAGCACTGCCGTGAGTCAGGCGCGAAGCCGCGCTCACGAGGTTAGCTCCGCCGCCACCGCCCGTGGTCGGTTCGCGATCGACAAATGCATCCTGTTGCGAAGCGCCGCTAATTGCGACCCGTCCGTCGGTCCACGTATGGATGTGGTCGGTCGGCGAGGAGCTGCTGTAGTCGTAATCACCGACATATTCCGCCACGATATTCGGGTCAGACTGCCCAGGAAGCGGGCTGATCGTGTCCGAGAACGGTGCATCCGGCATCCAGGTAAGACCGTTATCGAGTGATTTGCGGGCCCACATTCTGTAGCACGGGACGGTCGGGCTGCCCTTGGTGCAGACAGAGGTTTCGCGCTCGTCGTACCAGACCGCGACCAGGCTGCCATCGGCGGCGGCGGAGATGTTGGGCTGCCATTGGGCGCGGGTGCCGGTATCAGTGTTCAACTGGAAGGGCGCACTAAAGGTGGCGCCGCCATCCGTCGAGCGAATGTAAAAGACATTGCCCGGATCGCCGTTGCTCGTATTGCGCGAGTCGTAAACGTAATGAACGACGCTGTTCGCGACCGCGGGCTGGCCCCAGCCCATGTGCCTCCAGTAGCCGGTGCCGGAGATATTGTACATGCAGGCGAAGTAGCTGTTCGGGCAGGTCGTCCGACCGGGAGCGGCGAAAGTTGGGCCGGCGTAGACCTGAGTGAAAGTGGCACCGCCGTCGCTCGACTTGTAGAGGAGGTTCGACCGGTTGGTGAGACCACCGCCCTCTTCGTTCATCGAGGCGACATAGACCGCGCCCGTTGCCGGGTCGCCGGTGATCTGCACGTCGCGGAAGAAGCCGGTGCTCAACTGCCGCTCGTTATTCCAAGTCAGGCCGTTATCGGTCGTATAACGGACGAAGAGAGCGCCGCCGCCACGATTGAAATCGTTAAAGGAGACGTACATCCGTCCGTAGAAGGGACTGCTAGGATTGTTGTCTGCCCAGCCCGACTCGCGGTCGTCGGAAGAATTGGTGTGAATGACGAAATGGGTCCAGCTGTTGGGATCGGCTGGCGTCGTGGACTTGTATCCACCGATTCCCTGGCCACCAGCACCGCCGTCGAGCCAGACGGTAAACCAAGTGGCGCTGGGACGGTTGTAGAGGATGACGGGATCGCCAAAGGTATTAGTGAAGGGGCTTCGACCGCTGCTGTTGGTCACCCGGGTGAAGGTGATACCGCCATCGCTGGAGACCGATGCGCCGGAGAAATTGCTGAGCGCCGCGCTGCGTGAGTCGTTGTAGGCGACGACGATTTCGTTCGGGTTGTCCGGGTTAGAAGTCGAGAACGTCTCCGATTGGATCACATGCGGAGTGGTCTCGGTACCGGTGACCAGATCGACGTCCGTCGTCCCAAGGAGCGGATCGAGGATTTCTTGGACAATCGCGGAAGTTTGCTCGGCCGGGGAAGGCGAGCCTCCTACCGAGTCGCCGCAGAAAATCGCGATCGCTCCGGCGCGGAAATTTTCTTGCTTATTGATGCCGAGCGCCTGCGTCTGGCCGCAATCGAAGCCGGCCGGGACGAGTTGATCGACGGCACTGCCGGTTTCTTTGTGCCCCTGCTGCGCCTGGACGGTGAATTGCCCAACACCGAGCAGCGCCAAAAAGACGCCGGCCACTGCCAGGAGCAGGCCAAGGGAAGCCCGCAGATAAAAAAACGCGGATTGCGTATCGGATCTCTTTTTCATGATAATATACTGGTGGTCGAGTTAGAGTTATGCTGCGCGGTAAGAAACGTCTTAGCCGAGTACCGAGGCTATCAAGCGGATGCGCCATTCGTCCCTATTTTTTTTCTTACAATTCAGCAAGGTCTCTTTGGAGAGCGGAACAGACCAGAATAAGGAGCCGTTAGTCCGCAAGGCGGGCCGCCGTGAAACGGCCGCTCTTCGAAGGCGCGGCCTTGGAATTCTTTGGGTCCTGGCCTTCGGGAAAAAACGCGGCCTCTCCCGCGAGCGAGCCGTCGGCTCCGAACTTTCCTTTCAGAACCAGTGTCCCTCGCTCCAGACCAACGTTCCCGAGTGGAAACTGGACCGGTCCGGAGACGATGATGGATTCGTCATTGGCCTGCGTCCATTCCAATCCCTTCGGTTCGGTCGGGGCGACCGCGTTCGGCTTCGGTCCTTCGGAGAGAAATGAGCCTTTTCCCGACGCCTGAGCGTCGAAGCTGATCGTCCGCATTTCGCCACTGCCAAAGGTGATCTTCACCTCCCACTTGCCGACGATGCTCGGGGTGTCGGCCGGGCAGATTTGCGGGCCGAGGATCTGAAGCATGATGATGAAAAGTATTGCCGTTCCCGGCTTCACGAGCTCTCCTTCCGGTAGACTCCGTCCTTCATCTCTATAGCGCAAGACTTAGCGAGAGGAGCGCCTTTCTCGATATTTCTCAATCGGCGGCAACTGCGGCAGTCCGCCGTCGATAATCAGCTTGTCACTTTCGGCGCCGGCCTCTAAACCCGTAACTGGAGAAGGTGCTGCATGGCAAACAATCCAGAGTCGTCGGCCCAACCAAAGTCCCTCGCTGACATTTTGGTTGAGGAGCTCGATGGCAAAGTCGGACCTGAGGAAACGCAGGAGCTTCCGGTTTCAGAAAAACAGGCGCGGCTGCGCGCGGTTTACGAGCGAATCCATACCGAGCAGCCGGAGCGATCCGCACTTTGCCTCTCCGGCGGAGGAATTCGAAGCGGGATTTTCAGCCTTGGCATTCTTCAGGGACTGGCCCGCCGCGGTTTGCTGAGCAATTTCGATTATCTCTCGACCGTCTCGGGCGGCGGCTATGTCGGCGGCTGGCTTTCAGCCTGGATCAGGAATCATCCAAAAGGCGCGGCCGGCGTGGTGGAAGAACTGAAAAGTCTTCCCGATCTCACTCTCAACCCGGAGCCGCAACCGATCCGGCATCTGCGTGCCTTCAGCAATTATCTCACGCCGCGGACCGGCTTCACCTCGGTCGATGCCTGGACGCTGATCGCGACTTATCTGCGCAATGTTTTCCTGAACTGGCTCGTGATTATCTCCTGGCTGGCGGCGGCCATGATGGTGCCACGCCTGTATCTCGGGACAATCCTGCTCCCGCCAACCGGCTGGGCCGGCTCGCCTGATTATTTGAAAATTGTCGCGAGCTACGATCTCGCCCTTCACATTCTTCTCGCTGCAAGTTTCATCTTGATCGCGGTCGCGATGGCCTATGCGATCGTGGACGTCCCGTCGACTGGGAATGCAGGATTGGCGCAGAAGCGTTTCCTCGAATGGCGACAGCTACCGCTGCTCATCGCGGCCAGCGCCCTAACGGAATGGTGGGCGCTTTACTGCAATGTGCACGGCAGCTTCACGCTCCATTCCCAGAGCGGAATGGTGAGATTTGTCGGCTTCGCGATCGCTGCCTATCTTGCCGGCGGAACGCTCGGAAGTTTCGTGCTCTGGGCTCGGCGCGGCGGCCGCCTGCGCGAACGTCATCTTGTCCCTTCCCTTCTTCGCCTCGGCACCATCCTGATCACGACCGCTTTTGGCGGGCTCTGCATCTATCTGCTGGCGGTTCATATCTTCTTCAATCCGGCGGCCGGCGCGATCAACTACGTCTGTTTCGCGCCGCCTCTTATCTTGCTCGTCCTCCTCCTGGTAAACTTCCTTTTCACCGGGCTCTCCAGCTGGGTCTCGGAAGATCAGGACCGGGAATGGTGGGCGCGCTCGGCGGCCTGGATCCTGATTTCGGTCCTGGCCTGGATGGTGGTGAATGTCGTCGTCCTTTGGGGAGCGCAGCTCCTGACCTCGGGCGATGGGGGCAATCGGTTGCTGGTTTTCCTCGGTCATGTGCAGACCAGTTCCGCGTCCAAAACCATTCTGGGTGCCTTTGGCGGCGTGACCGGAATAGTCGGCGGATGGTTTGCGCTTCGCTCGAAGTTCATTCGCCACTTTGGCGGCAAATTCAGTTCGCACGGCTTCCTCACTCTGCTCGCCGTGATCTTTTTCCTCCTGCTCTCACTCGTCATCTCCTGGCTGCTCCTTTTCATCGGCTCGCAGCCGTGGGCCGATCGCGCCGGGCACTGGCTCCTCGGTCAGGATCAGACATATCAGAGCCAGCTCTTTGTCGCTTTCTTTCTCACCGCCGCCTGTCTGCTCTTTGGAATCGTGATGGGATTCTTCATTAACGTGAACAAATTCTCTCTCCACGCGACCTACCGCACGCGACTGATCCGCGCCTTTCTCGCCGCCTCGCGGACGGAAGAAGCGCGCCGGCCTCATCTTTTCACCGGCTTCGATCCTAACGACAACATCCGCATGTCCGGCCTGCGGCCGAGCAAACCGTTTCACGTCGTGAACGCCGCTCTCAATCTCGTGAAAGGCCGGCAGCTCGCATGGCAGGAGCGGAAAGCAGAATCGTTCACCATGAGCCGGCTGCATTGTGGCTCGTGGCATCTCGGATATCGGCCCTCTCTGCAATACGGTGACGGGATCAGCCTCGGGACAGCACTGACCATCTCCGGCGCGGCCGCCAATCCCAGTATGGGTTATCACTCCTCACCGATGGTCGGTTTCCTCATGACGCTCTTTAATGTCCGCCTCGGCTGGTGGCTGGGAAATCCGGGCCGGCCCGGGGCGAAGACTTGGCCGCGCGGCGGACCGAGCTACGCCGTGGGGCCGCTCTTTTCCGAGGCGATTGGAAATACGACCGACTCCTATCCCTATGTGAATCTCTCCGATGGCGGCCATTTCGATAACCTCGGCCTTTATGAGATGGTGCTGCGCCGATCCAAGCTCGTGATGGCGATCGATGCCGGGCAGGATTTCGATTACGTCTTTGAAGATCTCGGGAACGCAATCCGCAAGATCCGGATCGATCTTGGGATTCCGATCGAGATCAAAGTCATCTCCCCAAAGCAATCGGGCGGCACGATCAACCACTGCGCCTACGGCACGATTCGGTATTCCGTCGTGGATGATTCGAAACCGGATGGCGCGCTCATTTACATCAAGCCGGTTGTCTCAGGCGACGAACCGCCCGATGTCGCCAACTACGCCGCGGCCCATCCGGAATTTCCGCACGAGCCGACGACCGACCAATGGTTTAGCGAATCGCAGTTGGAAAGTTACCGGTTGCTCGGCCTCCATGCGATCGAAGCGATCGGCGGCGAGAGATGGGAGGAGAAGACCCTCCCGGAATTTTTCAGAGAGGTGAAACAGGATCTTTCCCGGGCAAAATCACCGGTCCGCTGACGACCGCTCTGGTCGACTCGAATTGGCGTTGAAAAAACTCTTGCTCCACTTTGCCCGACCGGAATAGAACGGCAGGCGTGAAACGGCCCGCGCTGGAACGCGGTTATTCGACGCGATTTCAGATAGCGCCAGTCGGGGTCTGCGCGCTCGTGTTTTTCTCGCTCCTGAGCGCGAGCTGCAAACGTCCGCCGGAAGATGAAGCGAAGCTGGCCGGGCTTTCGCCTAACGACTTCCCGCAGACGACGGCCGACGTTTTCAAACCAATGGATGGCGGGGTGGCGCTCGCGCCTAACGAGATCATGGGCCGCAACACCTGGAATCTCTGGAGCGGGGGCAATCAGCACTTCTGGAATCACGTCGCGCAGGACAGCTTCGGCCTGATGGACCTGCTAAAGATGCTCGACAACCGGAAGTATCCGCGGAGCGAACGCTTCAAGACTCTCGGACTGGTGAATGAGCCCGGCTTTCGGCCCGCGACCAAACCGGATTCCTACGGCCTTTGGCTTGACGAGAAGGTGGAAGCGGAACCGGCCGGGATCGACGAGAAAATCTACGGCAAATCTTCCGGTGTTCTCGGCTTCCGCCTCTTCCCCAATCCAGAATTTGATGCAGCCGCGCGCAAGAAATGGGACGGGGGCCGGTTCATGAACGACCCGCATTATTTCACCGACAATAAACTCGTTAGGCCGTACCGGGTCGGAGTCGCCTGTGGCGCCTGTCACATTTCACCCAATCCGTCCAACCCGCCGGCTGATCCAGAGAATCCGCGCTGGGAGAACCTCGCCTCCGCGATCGGCAACCAGTACATCCGCGAAGGAAAAGTCTTCGCGCCTAACGTGGAAAAGGGCGGCTTCTTCTACGAGATGCTGGCCGCGCAGCCGCCTGGCACCTCCGATACTTCGCGGATCGCGACCGATCACATCAACAATCCGAACGCGATCAACCCGATCTTTCTCCTCGGCGAACGTGAGCGCATTGCGCAGCAGGAAGCGATGGCCGACGGCACCCTCGCGCTCCCGGGTGAGAAGAAGGAAATGGCGGTGCCGCATATCCTGAAGGATGGCGCCGACTCGATCGGCGTCCCCGGCGCGACCATCCGCGTTTATATCAACATCGGGATGTTCTCGGAATACTGGCTGACCCGCCACAACCGGCTCATCGGCCTAACGAATCAGGAGCCTTTCGAAATCTCCTATGCCCGCGACCACTCCGTCTTCTGGCGCGCGACCGAGGAGAGGCTCGGCAACGTCGCCACCTTTTTCCGGCGCCTGAAACCTTTTCATCTCGCCGATGCGCCGGGCGGCGCGGCCAACATCACGACCGACGAGACCGTCCTCAATCGCGGCAAGCTCGTCTTTGCCAACAGTTGCGCCTACTGCCACTCGAGCAAGCAACCTCCCGCCGGGATTGACCCGCAATCGGGCGACGGCAAGGCCTGGTTCCGGACCGCGGTCATGCAGCCGGATTTCCTCGAGGATAATTTCCTTTCGACCGACCGGCGCTACCCGATCTCCAAGATCCAGACGAATTCCGCACGCGCGCTCGGGACGAATGCGATGCCCGGCCACATCTGGGATAACTTCTCCTCGCAGACCTACAAGGAGCTGCCGCTCCCGGAAGAACTTCAGGTTTACAATCCCTTCGACGAGACGCAGCCGATTAAGTTTGATCCGAAAGCGAAACATACCGGCCCCGGCTTTTATCGGGTGGCTTCGCTCGTCAGTGTCTGGAGTTCGGCGCCGTTTCTGCACAATAACACCCTCGGCAAATTCACCGGCGATCCTTCCCTCGCCGGTCGGCTCGAGGCCTACAACGATGCAGCCGAGAAATTGCTCTGGCCAGAAAAACGTCTCGGCAAAGCCTCCATCTGGCGGACGCAGAATGAATGCGACCTGCACCTGCGAAAGGAGGCGGTGCCAAAACCGCTTCGCGTCTTGGCCGACAAGGATGGCTGGCTAAAGATCGGGCCGATCCCGAAAGGAACTCCCGTCAATCTCCTCGCCAATCTCGAACCCGATTTCGACCAGCTCGTTTCGCTCACCGGCAAGCTGAGTCAGGCGCTTCTTTCGATTCACACGAAGAACCTTCCGCCTGACCAGGCCCGCGCCGAGTTGATTAAAGCCGTCCCGCAATTAATCGCGGCCAACAAGTGTCCCGACTTCATCGAAGACAACGGCCATTATTTCGGAACCGATCTGCCGGACGAGGATAAGCGGGCGTTGATCGAATACATGAAGACTTTTTGACCTCACGAAAGGAACGCGCATGACCGCTGCCGCAATGTTGAAAATGTCGCAGACTGAGCTGGATAATCTCTTCAGCCAAAGCCCGGCTGGCGAGATTCCAAAGGGCGAAGCGAAGGGGACCGCGATCATCGCGCCGGGCACAACCTATTCAGAAAATATCGCGCAGTTCGTCAATCACTTTGCCTGGCAGGGGAAAGTTTTCGACCCGGAAAAAGGCGTCCTGCGCAATAAAATCACGCCCTTCGGCCTGAACGCGATCATCGCTAAGGTCTACAAAGGCGAGAGCTGGATGGACGGGAAGGAGTGCATCGTGCTCGATTACTCGGACACTTCGCTCCTCGCCCATTGGATTCGGGATGAGATTCGCGCGGTCGAGCCGCAGGTTTACCTCGGGAAAGTTTATTGGAGCAAAAAGCGCCTGATCGATTTCGCGCTCGAATTTCCGGCCTCAGCCTAGCGACCGCACACGGCCATGGCCGAAACTTTTGCCGCGCCGCCCAAATCGATTACCTGGTGGTGGCGCATCCTGCTTCTCCTTTTTCTCGGGCTCCTCATCATCGGCGCCTACGCGTTCATCGCCCGGCTAACGCGCGACCAGCCGGTCGCGTATGCGAGTCCGGAAGAGCATTTCAAATACGGGTCGTTAGGCGGAGAACGCGAGTCCGGCATCCCCTACTGGATCTGGAAAGTGCTGCCCAAGCTTTTCCCGGAATATCTGCCCGGTGGGAAGTATGTTCCCGGGCACGAATACGCCTCGTTAGGCTTCCTCTACGAAAGCGGCCGCGACCTTCCGATCGGCGTTTCCCAGCGCGATACCCAGGGGATCTCGCGGGTCTTTCTCAACTGCGCCGCCTGTCACGCCGGGAGCGTGCGCGCAAGTCCGCAAAGCCCGCGCGCCATCTACACTGGGATGCCTTCCAATACGGTCGATCTCGAGGGTTTCCAGCGCTTCATCTTCGCCTGCGCTTCGGATCCGCGTTTCAACGCCGACCGCCTGATGTGCGAGATGCAGGCGCTGGGCGCGAAATACGATCTGCTCAACCAGACGATCATGCGCTACTACGCCATCCCCCTCATGCGCGAACGCCTCCTGATGTTGAAGGACCGCTTCCGCTTCATCAACTGGGAACCGGACGAAGGACCGGGACGAACGGACACTTTCAATCCCGCCAAGACGCTCGTGAATTATCCGCTCGAGAAATTGGAGACGCGCGAGATGGTCGGCCTTTGCGATCTGCCCTCGATCTGGCTGCAAGGACCGCGGCGCGACCGCGAGATGCAGCTCCACTGGGATGGGAACCAGCGCAAAATGGAGGAGCGAGACAAAAACGCCGCCTTCGGGACGGGGGCGTTTCCACCCACGATCGATCTCGTCGCGCTGCAGCGAGTCGAGAATTGGCTGATCGATAAGGCGCCGCCAAAATATCCCTTCCCAATCAACCCGGCACTCGCGGCGCAAGGCGAGAAAACCTATCTCGAATATTGCGCCAATTGTCATGGCCGCAACGGCCGCGATTTCAGCGGCGCCCTCGTCGGCCACGTCACGCCGATCGCGCAGATCGGCACCGATCGTCATCGGCTCGATTCCTTCACTCCCGAGCTGGCCGCCACTCTCAGTACCATTTATGCTGGCTACCCGTGGCGCTTCAGCCATTTCCGCAAGACGTTCGGCTACGCCAATTCGCCGCTCGATGGGGTCTGGTTGCGCGCGCCTTATTTGCACAACGGCTCCGTTCCCACGCTGCGCGATCTGCTCAACCCGAGCGCGGAACGGCCATCGACTTTTTATCGCGGTTACGACGTCTACGACCCAAAAAATGTCGGCTTCGTCACGGATGTTTCGCGATTCAGCGCCGATGGCCGCAGCCTCGATGATCCACAGAACGAGCGGCAGTATTTTCTTTTCGATACTCGGGAACGTCCGGGTGGTCTGACCCCGCGCGAGCGCAACGAAGGCAACTCGAATGTCGGCCACGAAGGTTCGGCCTACGGCACCAACCTCACCGCCACGGAGAAGGACGCGATCGTCGAATACCTCAAAACGTTTTGATGAGCTTATCTCCAAAAACGAAACGACTGCTCTGGGTGAGCGCGGGCCTCTTCGTCGTGCTGCTGGTGGCCGGCGGAATTTTCACCTGGGTAAAATTCTTCCGTGAGGAAAAACAGGTCTTTGCCAATGAGGCGGAGCAGTTCAAATACGGTTCGTTAGGCGCAGAGGGCGACCGCGGGATTCCTTACTATCTCTGGCTCGTGCTCCCGCGCGTTTTTCCCGATCTCATGCCCGGGCCGGACGGTTACAAATCCTTCGGCGTCGTCTGGGAAGAAGGCCACGAAATTCCGGTCGGCTTCTCCAAGAAAGTCGTCGGCTTTGAGCGGATCACGAACAACTGCGCAATCTGCCACACCGCGACCTACCGCAGCCGCGAGGACGAGACACCGCAGGTCGTCGTCGCCGCGCCCGGGCAGAGCGTGCAGCTCCAGGCGATGCTCCGTTTCCTCTTCCGGGCGGCGCACGATCCGCGCTTCAACTCCGACACGATCATGAACGAAATCCGCCTCGTGAGCGGGAGCGATTTTGGGAACGGCGGCCTTTCCTTTATCGACCGGCAGATCTATCGCTACCTCCTCATTCCCCTAACGAAAAAGGCGCTCCTCGATCAGGAGAAAACTTTTGCCTGGATGAACCGCTACGTCGGCGACGGCCATCCGAAACCTGACTGGGGACCGGGGCGCGACGATGCCATGAACCTGACGAAGTATTTCATGACCAGCATGCCGGAGGATAATTCGGTCGGACCGACCGATTTTCCGTCAATCTGGAATCTCGGGATCCGAAGCGGGAAAGACAAAGCGGGGAAACAAATGCTCCTCAACTGGACCGGCGACACGCCGGCGGTGCGCTCAGTCCTGATCGATTCTGCGCTCGGTCTCGGCGCGCCAGCGCGCCCTTGGTTTTTGCAGCGGATGGCCGATGTCGATCGCTACCTGAGCAATCTTCCTCCGCCCGCCTGGCCCTTCACTCCGACCAACCCGATCAACCAGCCGCTGGCGGCGGAAGGAAAAAAAATCTACGCACGCGACTGCGCGGCCTGCCATGAGCCGCGCGGCGAGTTCACCAGCAAAGTCATCCCGATCGCCGAAGTCGGCACCGACCCAGAGCGCACGCATTCCTGGTCGAAGGCCGCCGCCGAAGAGGCAAATCGGAAAGTAAAGGCGCTCGGGATCGAGCGTCCACCCATGACGGAGCTCGATCCCTACGGCTACCTTTCGCCCCCGCTCGACGGCCTCTGGATGCGCGCCCCGTACCTGCACAACGGCTCCGTCCCGACCCTGCGCGATCTGCTCAATCCGCCTAACGAGCGGCCGCCGACCTTCCATCGCGGTTACGACCTCTACGATCCGGTCCGGGTCGGTTTTCAGGAACCGCCGGAGCGCCCGGTTGGTTCGTTAGGCAAACTGGAGCAGCGCTATTTTCTCTTCGATACCCGACGGCGCGGCGAAGGCAACGGCGGCCATCTCTACGGCACGAACCTCTTGCCGGAGCAGAAGGATCAGTTGCTCGAATACCTGAAGACGCTCTAGCTGTGATATTTCCTATTGGAACATCATAGCTAGAGCAACCGCACCGCAGTGATCGCGATCTTCCCTCCGAAACAAGCGTCCACATCCGCGCCCGACGTACGGCCGCGGAGGCTGTAGTCGCCGGCAAAGTAGAGCCCGCTCACTTCCTCATGCCGATAATTGAGCGGGAGCGGCTTCGGATCGAGCGGGCACCACATCACTTCGGGTTCGGACGCATCCGGCGCCAGGATCGGCAAGTTGACATTATAGAAGACGCCCTGCTCGATCGGCCTTGCCAGCAAATCGCCCAGAATCGGCTTCACCCAGCGTTCCGCCCGCTTCCAATCAAAGTCGATCCCGCTCCTGCGGTAATGGGACAGCGCGATCCCCGGCCAGCCGTGCAAAAGCGCCTCGCGCACCGCCGCCACTGTGCCGGAATAATAAACGTCGGCGCCCAGATTCGCCCCGTGATTTATCCCGCTCAGGATCCATTTCGCATCCGGCACGATGTGAAGCAATCCTAGCCGCGTGCAATCTGCCGGAGTGCCGTGGATGGCAAAGCGATGTTCACCGCGGGGCTCGATCCGCACGCCTTCCCGCCAAGTGACGGCATGGCTCACACCGGATTGCGGACCGGCGGGCGCAACCACGATCGGTTCGCCTAACGAACTAGCCGCGGAGACGAGAGTCGCCAGCCCTGGCGCGTCGATCCCATCATCGTTTGTCACGAGAAATTTCATGAGCGAGACACGCTAGCGTGAGCGGCGGGGGCGGGCCAGCGGTCCTATTTCTCGACAACACTCTCTCAGACCGGCGAGCACTTCGTCCCACGCTCGCTCACGAGTCCGAGATAATCCGCGCGCTTTTTCCACAG
>DASXDC010000319.1:0-1875 GCA_036490855.1 Chthoniobacterales bacterium | reverse complement strand
GTTGCGACCGGAGGCGATCAATTTTACGGCACCGCGCGTCATGGCTTCGTCCGCACGCATGTCGCGGATTTCCTCCTCCGCATCGCTCGCCGTCGTTCGGACAGCTTCTCCGATGTTATCGACTTGGTTAGTCGCTTCGAGATGCACCAACGCCACTTTCGCCAATGCGATCCCCGAAATGCTGGACGACCCGCTACGGCGACGCCCTCCGCTACGCTCACGACTTCCATCTCGTGCGCAACCCTGAAATCTTAAGGAGAGGGCGTCCCGTCAGGCGACCAGCGCCCGGATTTTCGCGAGGAGATCGTCTTCTGATCCTTTAGACTCCAGGGATATCGCGCCAATGACCTCGCCCTGCGGTGTGGGTCGATCGTTCCATAGGAGGTCATGGTCGTCGCGATATTCTCGTGACCGAGATTTTGGCTCCAGGCCCTGATCTCCTTGGGCGTCCGGCAAACGGACTGCATCAAGTGCCCGAGAGTGTGCCGAAGCGAGTGGGGCGGAAAATAAGGCAAGGCGGCGGCGGTGAAAGCTCGCCTGAATATCTCGCGCACCGGCGACGCGTCGCTCCAATGGGTGGCCTCGATGCCGACCGCGCAGAACGATTTACCGCTGTCATGCGCTAATTTCGTCTTGGGAAATACCGGATCGCTCGGCCCGAACAAGTGCTCGGTCCGGAGTTCGTCGATCCATAGAACAACGATGTCCCGAAGATCGTCGCCGAGCGGGAAAAAGTACGTATTGATGTTCTTGGCGAATTTCGTCGCCACCCGATCCGGTTCTTGCCGCACCAACGGCGGCGACTTGCTCAAGTCCACGTGGCGGAGCGACAGTGAGACGAGCGCTCGATCGCGCATCCCGGTCAGGATGGCGAAGGCGATCAACGCCCGGTTGCGACGTTCGATCGCAGTCTCGACGGGCATAGCCGCGATCACAGCGCGCACCTGCTCCAGGCTCGGGAAGTCGCGCAATTTGACCGCCTTCGCCGTCGCGCTGTCTCTCAGGGAGGGGCTGAAATAATCGATGTCCGGAACGTGAATTTTCGACTTGAAGCCGGGTTGCCACGCCAGCCACGTGAAGAACTCCTTCAACGCCGAAAGGGTGACGGTCTGCGTCGCGAGGCTCAACGTTTCACCCGTGCGCTGCCCGTGGGTTTCGCCGAGCCGCTCCTTGAAGCCGATGGCCTGCTCGCGGCGAAAGGTCTTGAAGTCACGGGCGCCGGTATATGCCTCGAACCGCGCGAGCGCCTTGCGCACCGCGTCGAGGGTCGCCTCGCTCCTACCACGCGCCCCCTTCAGGTAGCGCAGATAGTCGCGCTTGATGCGCTCATTTTGCGCGTTCAGTTTCGACATCAGGTCGGCCCCATTTGAAGTCACTGTTTGCACTGGTATCCGGACAATCTCTTGTTCGTTCCTCAGCCATCGACCGGATATCGATCAGACCGGCGAGTTTCGGGATGTCGGCCCGTCGAATTGTCCTGTGCATCGTCGTCTCGCAGACGCTGCAAAGCGCGGTCAGTTTCTGGACCTTTTCAGTGTGGGGCGCCGCGTCTGCGACGTTCCCCCAAGGCTGGCGAGGCGCACGACATCGGAAGCAAAAGAACTCGCCGGGCGCGCATTTATGCCGCCGAGCTTACTGACGGGCGTCCAAGAAACTTTTGAGCGCTGAGCCGTGCACGAGGAGCGGACGGCGATCGTCGATCGTCCGAAGCCCCGCCTTTATCCAATGTCGGACTGTGTTGCGATGGATACCGAAGAGCTTGGCGATCTCGTTCTGGCCGTAGCTGCAACTCTGCTTGATCCGATTCACTGGGTAGCGGCGCGATTTCGCCCGTTTTTTCGTGTTGCCGCGCATGGCGCCCTCACGCGCGGCGAT
>DASXDC010000318.1:0-3790 GCA_036490855.1 Chthoniobacterales bacterium | reverse complement strand
TCGCTGTGCAGGTAGCGCACTTTCAACCCGACATCGCGCAGATAATCGGAGAGATCTTCCGCGGTCCTTTTCGTCAGGGTGGTAACCAGGACGCGCTCCTGGCGTTCGACCCGCTGCCGGCAGAGCTCGATCGTGTCATCGATCTGGTTCTTCAAACCCTTGAGCGTGATCTTCGGGTCGAGCAGGCCGGTCGGACGAATGATCTGCTCGACAACGAGCGGCATACCCGCGGTGCGGACGTCGAATTCTTCCGGCGGCTGGTCAGTGCGGGAGAGAGTCTTCGGGGCGGTGCCGGGAAGGACGAAGGGAGTTTCTTCCTCGATCCCGATGCGATCGCGTTTGTGCGGGAAGTAGCTTTTGTTGCCGACGACGCTGTTCTTGATCTCGAACTCAGCCGGAGTCGCGCTGACGTAGACGAGCTGATTCGCGTTGCCCATGAACTCGGGGAAATTGAGCGGGCGGTTGTCGAGTGCGCTCGGAAGGCGAAAGCCGTACTCGACGAGCACGGTTTTGCGCGATTTGTCGCCCTCGTACATGCCGCCGATCTGCGGGATGGTGGCGTGCGACTCGTCGATCACGAGCAGGAAATCCTTCGGGAAAAAGTCGAGGAGCGTGAAGGGCTTCGAGCCCGGTGGCCGGCCAGAAAGATGGCGGGAATAATTTTCGATCCCGTTGCAGAAGCCCATCTCCTGCAGCATCTCGAGGTCGTACTCGGTCCGCATTTTTAGTCGCTGGGCTTCAAGCAGTTTCCCCTGCGACTCGAGGTGGATGATGCGCTGATCGAGTTCCGTGCGGATGGAGGTGAGCGCGCGGTTCAATTTGTCGGCCGGGGTGACGAATTGCTTCGCTGGGAAGAAGGTCATCATGCCTAACGACTCGTGGGCGTGTCCAGTGAGCGGGTCGAAGCGCGTGATCGCATCGAGCTCATCGCCGAAGAATTCCAGCCGGACGGCTTCCTCATCTGCGGTCGCGGGATAAACCTCGACCACGTCGCCCCGGACTCGGAATTTGCCCCGGCTAAAACTGACATCGTTGCGTTCGTAGAGCATGTCGACCAGCCGGCCGAGGACCGTTTCACGCGACATTTGCTGACCGCGTTTCACCGTCAGGAGCATGCGCAAATAATCCTCCGGTGAAGTCACGCCATAGATGCAAGAAACGCTCGCGACCACGATCGTGTCGCGGCGGGAGAGGAGCGCGCTGGTCGCGGAAAGCCGGAGCCGCTCGATCTCTTCGTTAATCGACGAGTCCTTCTCGATGTAAGTGTCGGAGCGCGGGATGTAGGCCTCCGGCTGGTAGTAATCGAAGTAGCTGACGAAATACTCGACCGCGTTGCGCGGGAAGAACTGCTTGAACTCGGAGTAGAGCTGGGCGGCGAGGGTTTTGTTGTGCGAGATGATGAGCGCCGGGCGGTCGAGCTCCTTTATGACGTTGGCGATGGTGAAAGTTTTGCCCGAGCCGGTGACGCCGAGGAGCGTCTGGTGACGGTTGCCGGCCTCGACTGATTTGAGTAATTTGGCAATCGCCTGAGCCTGGTCGCCGCGCGGCTTGTAGTTGGATTCGAGCTCGTAGGGCATCCGCGCAATATCGGTCAGGCGATCGACAAAACAACGGAAGGCGAGGCGGCGCACGATCTGCTTTGGGGAAATAGCGTGAAGCGCCGACTATTTGTTTTCCTTCTAATTTTGATCGCGGTCTTCCTCTCCGTCGGGACCGGGACAGTCGATGCCGCTCCGACGACAATCTGGATCAGTGATCGCACCGATGGTGTCGCCGGCAACGGCACGGCGACAAATCCCTACGACGGCCATACGGCGATCAAATTCGATCAGATCATGCGCAGCATCGCCCCGGGAACGGTCGTGCACATCGGGCCCGGCACTTTCCAGACGACGGGCTCCTACGGTTACAACGAAGAAGCGGGCTACTACATTCCTCCGGGCTGCAAGATCAGTGGCGCCGGGATTGATCTCACGACCATCCGCAACACAATTTATCCGGCGGCTGCCGGAATCAACGGTCACATGGTGTGGGAAAGCCGCTGGGACACAGATGGAGCTGGGATCGAGATTTCCGATCTGACGGTCGATTGCAATTGGCAGAATCTAAAAGCTGCGCCGGCGTCTAAATTGGGCGCCATCGGCCTGCGCGGAAACGACTGCGCGATCCGCCGTGTCCGCGCCATTAACGCCTACGGAAACTCCGCGAGCCTGGCCGAGACGTTCGTCCTCTCCGTCACGAATTATTATTCCTCCCTCGGATGGCAGAGCGTTACCGGTGCAGCGATCGAGGATTGTCAGGCGCTCCAATTCCAAGGCGACTACGGCGTCGCGATTTCAATTTTCACCGAGGGCGAGAACGACCCCACGATCGCGGGCGCGATCACGGGCTGCGCGGTCTACGATTGGGCGGGGACCGCAGCCTACGGCAGCGTCGGGAGCAATGGCGTAACGATTATCAATAACCAGACTGAGCGTTGCCGCCGCTCGGTTTATTTCGACACCGGTCACCTGCAAAATCTCGAAATCGCCGGCAACCATTTCTACGAAATCGGACTGCGCGGGGTGGAATGTTCGCCCTCGTTAGGCGCGGCACTTTTCGAGGACGTTTACATTCATGACAACTTCTTTGAAGTTTCCGACGCCCTCACCCCGACTCCTGTTGCGATCGGCGTCTCGGCCAGCGGCCCGGGCCATGAAAAGCACATCCGCATCACGAATAACACCATCACCAAAAAGGAATCCAGCACCCATAATCCAATCGCCGGCATTGCGACCGCTTACTGCGAAGATCTTTTCGTCTCTCACAACTGGATGGATTCCATATTCCAGAACAACACCCATTTGACGGGCGATTATCAGAACAGCGCGCTCACCTTCCGGGGAAATGTGGACGAACTCGGGCGGCGTCCCGCTGGATTGCCCGACGTCTCGACCGCGGCGGAAATCGCGCCTCCAACTCCCAAAGCAGCGATCGCTCAATCGAGCCCGATGCTTTACGTCGCTGACTTCGGGATCAACACCATCCTGCGTTATGATCTGACTGGAACGCAGACGATCTTCACCAACGATTTCGTCAACGGGCCTAACGGCATCGCCCTCGACTCATCCGGCAACGTTTACGTTTCGACCAACAGCAACACGATCGAGACGTTCAGCCCCGCCGGGGACGACCTCGGCACATTTGCAAGTCTCGGCTTGAATCTGCCGATGGCGCTCGCGTTCGACCAGAGCGGCAATCTCTACGCCGCAAATTTTGCGGGCAGTACGGTGGAGAAATTCGCCCCGGATGGGACCGATCTCGGCGTCTTTGCGAGCGTCGTGCGACCGACCGGGCTTGCCTTTGACGCGACGGGTAATCTTTACGTCGCCAGCTTCGGCAACACGATCCGGCGCTTCGCCCTCGATGGCACTCCCCTGGCGAGCTTCACGAGCGCGACTCTCAACAATCCGGAAGGTTTGGCCTTCGATTCCGCCGGTAATTTATACGTCGCGAACAGCGGCTCCAATTCGATTGAAGTCTTTTCGCCTACCGGCTCCGATCTTGGGATATTTGCCACGACCGGCTTGAACGGACCGATCGGGCTGGCCTTCGACTCCACCGGAATTCTCTACGCGAGCAGCGCGCAGACGGCCACGATCACGGCCTACGCGACCGACGGGACCGCGAGCACGTTTGCCACAACCGGCTTCAGCCCGGCCTTCATCGCGGTGCAGAAGCCGCCGACACTTGTCAATATTTCCACCCGGCTCAACGTCCTGACCGGCGAGAATGTACTCGACGCCGGCTT
>DASXDC010000317.1:0-7411 GCA_036490855.1 Chthoniobacterales bacterium | reverse complement strand
ACCTCGATGTGCGGTTCCCACGTCCCGATGACGGGGTTGCTGCCGGCGATCACCACCCGTCCATCCGGGCGGAGGAGAAGGGTGGAGTGATAAAGGTGCGGATAGACGAAGGTGCCCCCCGGCGCCCATGTTTCCGTGGTCGGGTCAAACAGATCGCCCGTCAGGATAGCGGTCGCGTTATCTTCGTCGTTGATCGAGCCGCCCGCCGCGAGGACGAGGCCATTAGGCAACATGCACGATTCCATGCGCTGACGAGGAGCGGACATCGGCGCGACCATCCGCCAGGCGGGCGTCGCCACGGAAAGATCGATGATTTCCGCGGTGTCGGTAGCCGGAGCGTGGTTGAGCGAGCCGCCCATAATCATGATCTTGGCGCCGTAGCTGTTTGAGGGACGAAGGGGCAGGAGGATGGAGGTGCCGCCCTGTCGGTCCTGTGGGAAAACGGTCGAGGCAACATTCAGGTCCCAGGTGTTCGTTGACGGATGATAGATATTGGAGTCGGATTGCACGCCGGAGAAAAAGATATCGCCATCCGGCAACAGGTGCTCACGCGGATAGAGCCGCGGAGTCCACGGCGCCGGCAACTCCGGCCCCCAGCCGGTGGCGATGGTGTAAATCTCGACGTTATCGTTATGAACCCGATCTGCGTCGATGCCGCCGAAGACCATCGCGCGGCCATCGTTCAGCATCACGACCGAGGCGTAAAAGCGGGCGTTAGCCATTTGCTCGATCTCGTTGAACTTTTCGGTTACCGGATCGAAAAAGGAGACCCGGCCGACACCATAAGGGGGTTGGAGATCACCCGTCCCGCCCGCGATGATGATTCGGCCATCGGGGAAGGCCGCGACGCCGGTGCAGAAGATGTCCCAGAGGACCGGCTGAACATCGAAAGTGCCCGCTTTATAGTCCCAGGTCGCCGCGACGAAGTCTCCGTTGTCGTGTTTGATCGGATCGTTTTCGGAGCCGGACACGATGAGGATTTTACCCGTATGCAAGATGACGCCATGGATCGGGTTGATCGGCATGAGATAGGGAAGCACTTCCCACGAACCTTCTATTGCCGGTGATTGCGCTCGAGAAGCATGGAAGGGAAGACACAAGCCGGCGCCCAGAATCAAAAACGTTGCCGCCGCGACTGAAGGTCGACGCCGGCCCCGCGCATCACAGGGGTTTTGCACATTTTTTCGTCTCATAGCCGAATTGTGTTGTGGCGCTTGCGGCGGTGTCAAATGCAAATCTCCCTGCTCCGGGACAAGATATTCCCGGCGCCATTTCGCGCTGGCAATCTCGAGCCCGGCTGCGATTTTTCCGTCGCCGTGCCTGTAGCTCAACCGGATAGAGCTTCTGACTTCGGATCAGAAGGTTGGGGGTTCGAATCCCTCCAGGCACGCCATTTCGCGGAGCGCTCCCTGTGCGCAATTCTATGCATAGATCGCGTCGATCAGCCGGAGCGACTTTTCGTTAGGTAAAAGCGTTTGCTCCATCTGATTCATGACGTAGGCGAAGGCGACGTTGTTCTCCGGGTCGGCAAAGGCGTGGCTACCGCCCGCTCCCGGATGTCCGAAAGCGAGTCGGGACGGACCGAAGAGTCGGCTCCGAGCCTCAGGGAGATCCTTCATAAAACCAGCAGAAAAGGCGGTCGGTATTTGGAAAACGCGATCCACCCCAGCGCTCAGTGTGGTCGTCATCTGAGCAATGGCGGCTTCTCCGAAAAACCGGCGGCTGCCGAGCGCTCCTCGATTCGCGAGGAGGGCGTAGAATTTCGCGAGCGAGCTTGCGCTCCCGATGCCGCCGAAGGAGGCGAACGATCGGGCCCGATTCTCCGGTGTGTTCATCGCGCTGATGGCGTTGAGGCCGTGGGGAGAAGTGAAGACTTTGCGTTGGAGCGTGCCGGGGGTGTTGAGCGCACGGTAAAAACTTTCTGGCGCCGGCGTTTCGCCAGCCTTCGCGGCGTAGATCGTCGCAGTCCGCGCATTCTTTTCCTCGGGCAACCCGATCCAGATATCGAGTTCGAGCGGTTCGGCGAAGACTGTGCGCCAATATTCGCGAATAGGGCGGCCATCGATTCGGCGCACCAGTTCGTCGATAAGAAAGCCGAAGGTGCGAGCGTGGTAACCATGGGCCGTTCCCGGTTCCCAAAGCGGCTCCTGTTCCTCGAGCGCCCTAACGATACCGCCGTAGTCGGTCACCTCCGCGGGCCGGTCGAAGGCCGCCAGGCCCGCCTGATGCGACATCAGTTGCGCGAGAGTGATTTCTCCTTTGCCGGACTGCGCGAACTCCGGCCAGAATTCCGCCACTCGCCGTTCCAAGCCCAAACCGTGCTCCTGCAAAACATGCAGTAGGCACGCACTCCCGAGACCCTTGGTCGCGGACCAGAGAAGCACGAGCGTGTCGTGCGTCCAGGCGGCATTTTGTGCGGCATCGCGCCAGCCTCCTTCGAGATCGAGGAGCGGCGCGCCGCAATGCCAAATCGAAATCGCCGCGCCCAGTTCTCCGAAGCGCGCGAAATTTTCCTCGAAGAGCGGCTCGATCCGCGCCGCCAGCTCGTCCGCGGAGAATCCCATCCAGCTTGCGTCAGCCTAACGATCCACTCAGTACTGCCGGACGTAGGGATATTTCGTTTCGTTCCCCAGCTCGGGCGGGAACTCGGCGTAGCCACGGTGAATCCATGGAATATCGCTCCGCAGTACCGGAAAGTAGGTCCCTTTATAGACTGGGATCGGCCAGAGCAGCGCCTCGTAAACTCCCACCCCGAACCGGGCGAAGGCCCGGCCCGTGCCGCGGATCACTCCATAGCCGGCAGCGGCGGAATTGCCTTCCTGATCGTTTACTTTTGCAATCGTCACCGGGATTTCCGTCCATCCAAACACCATGTTGGAAAGTCCGCGCCCGAGTTTGCGCGTCGGCCCGTAATCGTTCGACGGCGGATCCTGAATATCAGCCAACGAAGCGGCGCTGAATGCGGCGAGGAAGAGCAGGCTGAGCGAGCATTTCCATTTCATAAGAGCGAGATGAGTTAATCGAGTCGCGCATTCGATTGCAACAGTTGTTTATCAGGCGTCGGCGACGGGGCGGCCCTTTGCCGCGAGGAGGGAGGCGAGCGTCGTGATCGCGAGAATGATGGCGATGACAAGGAGCGAAATCCAGCTCGGCATCCGCAGCCAATGTTCCGCCAGCATTTTCGACCCGACGAAGCAGAGAATGATCGCCAACCCGATCCGCAGATAGACGAAGCGCTTTACGAGGTGGGCGAGGAGGAAATATAGCGACCGTAAACCGAGAATGGCGCAAATGTTCGAGGTGTAGACGATGAAGGTGTCGCGCGTGATCGCAAGCACGGCCGGGATGGAGTCGATCGCAAAAATCAGATCCATCACTTCAATCGTGATCAGGACGAGCGCGAGCGGCGTCAGGACGCGCCGGCCGGCGACGAGCGCGATGAATTTCGGCCCGTGATAGTCGCTCGTGACCGAGAGCAGGCGCCGGGTCGTGCGCAGGACAAAATTGTGCTCGAGATTGATCGGCTGCGTCTTGCCGGCGAGCATGCGCAGGCCGGTGATGAGCAAAAAGGCTCCGAAGAGATAAAGGACAATGTGAAAGCGTGCGACGAGCGTGACTCCGAGCCAGATCATGATCGCGCGCATCGCGAGCGCGCCTAAAATTCCCCAAAGCAAAACGCGATGCTCATAACGCGGCGGGACCCGGAAATACGCGAAGATGAGCCCGAAGACGAAGATGTTATCGACGCTCAGCGAGTATTCGATGAGGTAGCCGGTAAAAAAATCGATCGCCTGTTCGGCGCCCTGCCACCACCAGATGATGGCGTTGAAGCCTAACGAGAGCGCGACCCAGCCAAGCGTCCGGAGTGCCGCGCTCCGAAGACTGATGCGTTCGCGAGCTCGATCGCTGAAGAGGTCGATCGCCAAAGCGGCAAAAACTCCGAGATGAAATGCGATCCAGAACCAGATGCTGACCGACACGCGGCGCTAGGTTTCCACGAGTGGCGAAAGGGAGCAACCGGGAAACCAACCTGCCTGTCGTTTGCGCAGGGCCGACGGGTCGTGCATCATACTTTCTCTGAAATTATGGATGCAGAACTGCAAAAGTTGGTCGACGCCGGGAAACTGACGACTGCAGGAGCCGAGACCCTCGAACAACTCGAGCCCGGTGCTTTCTGCCTCCACAAAAGCTGGGGCTTCGGCCGCGTCGCGGATTGGAATCTTCTTCTCAATCAGATCGTGATCGACTTCGAGAAGAAGAAGGCGCACCCGATGCAGCTGCAGTACGCGGCGGATAATCTCACCCCGATCCCGGCCGAGCATTTCCTCGCCCAAAAGGCCACCGATCTCAATGCGCTCAAGGCGGCGTTGAAAGAGAACGCGACCGCCGTCATGCGCAATATCCTCGAGAGCCTCGGCGGTAAGGCGACACAGGCGCAGATCAGCAGCTGGTTGTTAGGCGACGTTTTCAGCGAGCCGGAATTCAAACGCTGGTGGGACGCGACCAAGAAGCTGCTGAAGAAAGAAGGCCACTTTCTCATTCCGACGAAAAAGAACGACCCGATCGAGCTCCGCACGACGACTGTCTCCCGCTCCGCCGAGCTGCTCAATTTCTTTGAACAGGCGCGCCAGCCGAAGGAACAGGCCGCGGCGCTCGATCAGATCATCAAGTTCCATCACGAATTTGAGCAGCCGGAGAAGCAACTCCAGCCGCTCGTGGACGCAATCGAAGAAACCGCGCGGCGCAATCAGCGGCTCAATCCCGCGCTCACCTTCGAGCTCGTGATCGGCCGCGACGACCTGCTCCAGCGCGAAGCGAAGCTGAAGCGCACGAATCCCGATCTCACCCTCGAACGTTTGATCGCCGAAGAGGAGCCGCGCCTCGCCGATATTCTGCCGAAACTTCCTTCCGCCAAAGAACGTCGCGTTCTCCACGCCTTCCCCGCCGCGCTGGGCGAACGCTGGACGGGTCGCGCCTGGCAGCTAATGCAGGGAAGTAACGCCCGTCTCGTTTCCTCGATGCCGAAGGTTTTCGTCGAGGCTGGCCGCGAGGAAGATCTACGCGGCGCGCTCGATCGCAGTCTGCGCGAGCATTCCGCGACCAGCGAGATGCTTTACTGGCTTTGCAAAAACCGCGCCGATTGGCCCGGGCTCATCAACCCGGAGCTCCTCAGCGCCATTCTCTCCGCCTGCGAGCGCGATCAGCATAACGAAAGCAACAGTCGCAGTACACGCCTGCGCGATTTGCTCCTCTCCGATCGCGCGCTCATCCCCGATATCTTCGCGCACGCGGAAATCGCCCGGGCGCGGGATGCGATGCGCCGCCTCATGCTCAGCCCGGTCTTCGATGAACTAACGAAGCGCTCGCTCATGGCGCGGATCATCAAACTTTATCCGGAACTGCAGAGCCTCATCACCGGCGAACAGACGGAGGAGAAGAGCGAAGCGCTTGTCGTTTCCTGGAGCAGCCTGCAAAAACGCAAAGCAGAGCTCGAGGAGCTGGTGAACAAAAAGATTCCCGAGAACAGCAAGGAAATCGGGGTTGCCCGTTCTTATGGCGATCTGCGCGAGAATTTCGAATTCAAAGCCGCCAAGGAAATGCAGGCCGTCCTCATGCGGCGCAAAGCCGAGCTCGAACGGGACCTTCACCGCGCCCGTGGTACCGGTTTCGAAAGTCCAGATCTCAGCCAGGTTTCCATCGGCACCATTGTGACGTTGCGTGAGACGACTACCGGTCGCGAGGAGATCTACACCATCCTCGGCGCTTGGGATGGCGATCCAGATCGCTTCATCATTTCCTACCAAACGGCGATCGGCCAGGCATTGTTAGGCCATCGTCTCGGCGAAGTCATCGAGCTCAACGCCGAGGACGATACTGGCCGTTATGCGATCATCGCGATTGAGTCGGCGCCGCTCGACGAAGTCCCGGCCGACCCTGAGCTCCTCGAGTCGGTCGTCGCTTCCGAGCTTTAGACCGCCGCCTCCTGGTTAGGAATTCGGCAGGGTTCGGTTTGGACTCGCGAAGATTTCTCGCGAGAATGACTGCTCGTGAAGTTGAAGCCCCTAACGATTGGTCCGGTCGTCCTCGGCGGTAAAATACCCGCCTTCATCCTCGGGCCATGTGTCATCGAGTCGGAAGCATTCGCTAGGCGAATGGCGCGCAAAATCGCGCGGGCCTGCGCGGCGGAGCAGCTGCCCTTCATCTTTAAGGCGTCCTATGACAAGGCGAACCGCACTTCGGTCCGTTCCTACCGCGGGATCGGCGCGCGCGACGGTTGTGAACTGCTGGCCGACATTGGGCGCGAAATTGCCATGCCGGTTACGACCGACATCCATTCGCCGAGAGAAGCTGCGATCGCCGCCGAGTTCATCGACGTTCTGCAAATCCCGGCTTTCCTCTGCCGGCAGACCGATCTGATCCGCGCAGCCGCCGAGACCGGACGAGTGGTGAATGTGAAGAAGGGCCAATTCCTCGCGCCGTGGGATGTGCGCAACATTGCGGAGAAACTGCAGACCTTCGGGGCGAAGAAATTTTTCTTCACCGAGCGCGGCACGACCTTCGGCTACAACAATCTCGTGGCCGATATGCGCGCTCTCGCCTGGCTGCGCGAGGCGGGCTATCACGTGATTTTCGATGCGACCCATTCCGTGCAACGGCCCGGAGGCGCGGGCGACGCGACTTCTGGCGACGCCGCGCTCGCGCCAGTCCTCGCTCGCGCGGCGCTCGCCGCCGGATGCGACGGGATATTCATGGAGGTGCACGAGAATCCCGCGCGTGCCCTTTCCGATGGGCCAAACCAAGTTCCGCTAAAGGATTTGCCGAAGCATTTGCGCATGTTAAAAGCTATTCATGCTGCCGTGTCGTAGCGGGCGCTTTTGGCGAAGCGCACGCCTGAGTCTGGTCTTGTTGCTGGTCGGCAGCGCCCCGGCTTTCGCCGGTGGAAAACACCACAGGATATCTCCAACGCCTTCGCCGCAGGAGGATCTCGGTCTCAAGAATATCCCGCTCACCGTCGGCCACGAAGCCAAGGGGCTCGTCCTGCCAAACTACGACACGCAAGGCCATCTCCTCGGCCGCTTCGAGGCCGCGACCGCAGCGCGGATCGATGAAAATCACGTCCATTTCACCGATCTTAAGATGACCACCTACGACCCGAAGGAGAAACCGGATTTCAAGATCGACATGGCTGACGCCACGCTCGATCTCGAAACCCGGGTGATCGATTCCCACCAGCGCACAAAACTAAAACGCGCCGATTTCGAGATAGCCGGCGATAAGATGCAGTTCAACACCACGACTCATCAAGGCAGGATGACCGGCAACGTAAAGATGACGATTTACAACCAAACGGAGATCGCCGGCCGGGCCGCGAAGCCATGAGGAAAGTTTCTGTCATCGCTCTTCTCGCGTT
>DASXDC010000316.1:0-5518 GCA_036490855.1 Chthoniobacterales bacterium | reverse complement strand
AAGTAATCGCCGAAGCTCCAGTTGCCGAGCATTTCGAAAAAGGTGTGGTGGTAAGTGTCGAGCCCGACGTCGTCGAGGTCGTTATGCTTGCCGCCGGCGCGGATGCATTTCTGGGTGTCGGCGGCGCGCGGCGGAGCGTAGGGCGCGGTCTGCTGCCCGAGGAAGATGGGCACGAACTGATTCATGCCGGCGTTGGTGAAGAGGAGGTTCGGCGCGTCGGGGAGGAGCGACGACGACGGCACGATGGCATGTTTTTTCTCGCGGAAGAAATCGAGAAAAGATTGGCGGATCTCGGCGGAAGTCATCGGTGTGATCTTAGCGTGAATGTCCAAATTTTCATGCGGGGGAGCGCGAGCGCCCTGGCCGCAGTCGCACCCGCCCCACAGGCGACGACGAGCGTTGCTGCAGCAGAGCGGCTGTCCCGCGGGGCGCGTGACAGAGCGGGCGGGGCGCCCGCGCTCCCCGGCGGGAAGATAGCCTGACGACTACTTCTTTTCCTGGTCGAGCTTCGCCTTCACGGCGGTCTCGATCTCCTGGTAGAGCTGCGGGTCGTTCTTGAGCACTTCTTTCGCGGCGTCGCGTCCCTGTGCGAGCTGGGCGCCTTTGTAGCTGAGCCAGGAGCCGCGTTTTTCCACGACCTGCTTCTCGAGCGCGAGGTCGAGGAGGGCGCCGGTCGAGGAGATACCTTCGTTGTACATAATATCGAACTCGGCCTCGGTGAAGGGCGGCGCGACTTTGTTCTTTACCACTTTGACCCGGGTGCGGTTGCCGGTGACGACACCGTCGGTCTGCTTGATCGCGCCGATGCGGCGGATATCGATCCGGACGCTGGCGTAAAATTTGAGGGCTTTGCCGCCGGGCGTGGTCTCGGGATTTCCAAACATGACGCCGATCTTTTCCCGGATCTGGTTGGTGAAAATGCAGCAGGTACGCGCCTTGGAGATGAGGGAAGTGAGCTTGCGCAGGGCTGCGCTCATCAGTCGCGCCTGGGCGCCGACGGTAGAGTCGCCGATCTCGCCTTCGAGTTCCTGCTTGGTGACGAGAGCCGCGACGGAGTCGAGCACGATGACGTCGAGCGCGTTTGACCTAACGAGGGTCTCGACGATGCGGAGCGCTTCTTCACCGGAGCCGGGCTGGGAGACGAGGAGGTCATCCATGTCAACCCCGAGCCGGCGGGCGTATTGCGGATCGAGCGCGTGCTCGACGTCGATGAAGGCGGCGAGGCCGCCGCGCTTCTGGGCCTGGGCGATGACGGTGAGGGTAAGGGTGGTTTTGCCGGAAGATTCGGGCCCGTAGACTTCAACAACGCGGCCGCGGGGGAATCCGCCAACGCCGAGGGCGCGATCGATCAGGATGTTGCCGGTCGGGATGACGTCGATGTCAACAATCGTCTCGTCGCCGAGACGCATGATGGCACCGTCGCCGTAGTCTTTCGCGATCTGCTGGAGGGCGAGGTCGAGATTCTTATTGCGGGCAGCGATGAGTTTGTCTTCCGAGGGTTTGTCGTCAGTCTTGGTGGCCATAAGCGGGTTCTCTAGCTACGTCGGAGCGCTTGCCTCGCCAAGCAGAAAAGCGTGGCGGTGCAAAAAACTGCACCGCCACGCTCGCAACCAATCGTAGTTTTCTCTTAGCTCTGCGGGACAAGGAAGGCGTTGTCCTGCAGCTCGCTGCCGACCGTGGTATTCCGGCGAATGATGCCGGTGAGGGTCTGCTTCTCGAGCATCCGGACGATGGAGCGCGGCATGTAGCTCTGATACCAGAAGCGGTCGCCGTCGCGCAGACGGGTGAATTGATCTCTCAGGATGGTGAAGAGCGTCTCGCCGACCTGGCCGTTGTTGACATGATTCTCGGCCAGCGCGCCGATCCAGACATCCATATCGTCGGGGGTTGCATACATGGAGGCGAGCTTGGCTTGCAGTGTGGTATCGGAGGTGACGTCGGCGAAGGTGGTCTTCGGCGCGAGTCCGAAATTCTGCCGGACGACGTTGTAACCAGGAAGGCCGTTATCGCGACCGCGCTGGATGTTGAGTGAAGCGAGATCAAAGCCACCGGCGCCGGGAGGGCCGAAGAGGAAGTTGCGCACGCCGTCGACGAGGTAGCAATCGATTTCCTGGTGAACCTGATGGCCGAGGCCGCGCAGGTAGGGCTCAATCCCGAGGCTGCTGACGGCCATTGGATTGAAGAAAGCTTCGGCCAAGCTGAGATCGCCGATCGACTGATTGTTGCTGTCGAGTCGGAGCAAGATCGGCGAGAGCATGGTATGGCCGACGCGGAAGGCGGCCGTCGAGAAGACGTTCGCGATTCCGGGGTTGACGCTCGAGTCGTAGCCGGTGTAGGCGGGCAGCGGATTGGGTCCGAGAAGGAGCGGCATGAAATCGCGATAGGTGATCATCTGAATTTCGGCGCCGACGATGGCTCGGGCGCGATAGTAGATGCCGTCGTCGTCGAGATGCGGCTGACGCTGCTTGATCAGGCCCGCCCAGTAATTGTGCTCACGGAGGAAGAGCGTCTGCATGACGGTGAGCGCGACTTGTTCGTTGGCGCGGACGTCGCCCGCGAGGAAATAGCCGGCGCTGTTATCGGGCTGGTTGGGGAAACCGTCGACGTTGAAGGGCAGGAGATTGCCGGCGCTGGTCTTGAGTTTTCCGGTTCCGTCGAGAGTCCGCAGTTCTCGCGCGCGCGCTTCGTCAGACCCGTAAACCTGTGAGCCGTCGAGGAAGGCGCTGATGACATTCACCTGCTGGCGGATGCCATCGACGATTTGATAAGCGGAGCGATCCAGTTCCATGATCTGGGTGCCGGTGTTATCGGGATCGAAGAAGGGGTCACCGGGCGGGATCAGGACGTCGAAGCGTTCGATCGGATCCGCCGCCGGGGTCATGTCGATGTCATGATCGACGAATTGACCCCAGTCCCAAAGGAAGTCGGAGGCGGCTTTGCTATTCGGAACGAGTTGGTCCTGCGCCACCACAGCATTGCTGATGTAGCGCGCGCCCATCTCATTGCCTCCGCCCGGCGTCCCGGAACCATCGCCGTAGCCTACGTCGGTCAGGCGCAGGAGCGGAATATTCGCGGACCCGAGAGTGGGATCGATCGGATTATTTCCCGAGCCATCGACGGAGCGGAACTCGCGCGGGAAAATAGCCGGGGCGCTGGATTGGGCAATATTGGTTCCGGTTTTCAGATCCGATTGCCGAACATGAGGGACGTCGAGCGGGCCGGTGGCCAAGGCGGTGGCCGAGGCGCAGCAGAGAAGGCAGGTGAGCTTCGTTAACTTCAGTCGTTGTAACATTTTCGTTTGAGTGTGGTGTTGTGTATTGATGTGTTGTTAGGTTTTGCACGCCCGAAAGGGGCGGAAGCGCAGACATTTTTGTTGCAGAACTGGATTTCCAACAACAGCGCAAAAAGTCGCTGACTGATACATCTCACCAGAATGTCATAGAAATGCAAAGAGCCGCAGGCCTTTCGACCTGCGGCTTTTACGCTGCCCTTCCTGACAGAATTTATGAGACGGCGATTTTCCGCGGCTTCACTTCCTCCGCCTTCGGGAGGGTGAGGCTGACGATGCCTTGGTTGATCCGGGCCGATATTTTCTCCCGATCAATCGAAGGATCGATCTCGAAAACCCGGCGGTAATCGTTAGGCCGGGATTCGCGGTGAATCAGGGTGCCTTCGACTGCCGGATTGGAACGGCGACCGATGATCGAGAGCTCATTATTTTCAATCGAGATCTCAAGGCCGTCCTTGCTCACGCCCGACATCTCCAGTTCGAGGAGATAGCCGTCCGCCGTTTCGCTCACGCTCGCCGGCGGGGTGATGAAGCGCTCATTCTCACGCCGGGCGATCGTCGCCTGGCCGTTGTTTTCGCGCACGAGGTTGTTGTTCATAGATTTATTCCTTTCTCTGTTGGGTTTCCGGTGAAATGATTCGCCGGTTGCCTATTCGATAGTCACTTCGACCTTGCGGGGTTTGGCTTCCTCTGCTTTCGGCAATGTAACGGTCAGGATGCCATCCTTGTAGGATGCGGTCACTTTGCTGGCGTTAACCTGTGTCGGGAGCGTGACGCTGCGACGGAATTTGCCGGTGAAGCGCTCGGTGCGTTCGGCGTCGTCGCTTTCGCTCGAGCTGCTCTGGCGTTCGCCTGCAATCGTCAACATCCCGTCGTGCAGGGAAATATCGATATCTTCCTTGCGCATGCCAGGCAGCTCGACCACGGCGACGATGTTGTCGGAGTTTTGATAGACGTCGAGAGCTGGTGACCAGCCGCTGAAGAGCTGTCCCTGCCGGGCTAAATTGCCCGCAAAGGGAAGCTCGAAGAGACTGTTCATCTCGTCGCGAAGATTGGCCCAGCGATCGAAAGAGGGCCAGGACGCCATCTCGGGAGATTGGTAACGAATTAAACTCATAGTATTTTCCTTTCTTGATAGGTTGATTTAAGGAACCTCTTCCTAGCTGGACATATGCCAGGGGCTTCTTTGCAGGCGAAGAACGCGCAAGCTCCTCGGAACTGCGGTTTTATGTTGAGCCGCCACTTTGGCGCACTTTGTCGAATGTGTCAGTCCGGCGCAGGTGATCGGTATCTCGGAAGGTGCTTGGCGAGTCAAAATGTAACTTTCAATCGACATCTCCAAAAACCACCTAGCAGAATTGGAGAATTGCGACTCCTCTTTCCACGGTTAGGATGCGGGGATGGCGATTGCGGCCGACGAACCTTTCATGCGGATGGCTCTAAAGGAGGCGCGGCGCGGCCTCGGAAAAGTGAGTCCTAATCCAGCCGTGGGCGCGCTTCTGGTGCAGGGCGACCTGGTGCTCGCTCGCGGACATCACCGGGCGAGCGGATTGCCTCATGCCGAGATTGAGTGTCTGGCCGCAGCTCCCGCCGTTTCGCTCCGGTCGGCCACTCTCTATGTGACTCTCGAACCCTGTTCCACCACGGGCCGGACGCCGCCGTGCACAGAGGCGATTGTGAGAGCGGGCGTCGGTCGCGTGGTTATCGGAGCGACGGACCCAAATCCCCTCCATGGCGGACGCGGCATCCGCGAACTGTCAGCCGCCGGGATCGAGGTGGCTTCAGGTGTCTTGGCCACGGAATGCAACCGGCTGAACGCGGCGTTCAATAAATGGATTGTGACGAAGCAGCCTTTTGTGATAGCCAAGTGCGGGATGAGTCTGGACGGTCGTCTAACGAGATCACCGGGAGAGGAACACTGGCTGACACGTCCCGCGGCCCGACGGCACGCGATGCAACTTCGGGCGAAAGTGGATGCAATCCTCATCGGCGCTGAAACCGCGCGGCAGGATAATCCACGCCTAACGACGCGCGGAATCCGCGGAACCCGCCAACCGTGGCGGGTGGTCCTGTCGCGCTCCGGCGATTTACCGCCCGAAGCTCATCTTTTTGTCGACCGCTTCGCGGAACGAACCCTGGTTTATCGGGGCAAGTCGCTTAAGAAGGTCCTGAGCGATTTGGGTCGCCGGGAGATCACCAGTGTGCTGATCGAGGGTGGCGGCGAGATTC
>DASXDC010000315.1:0-3659 GCA_036490855.1 Chthoniobacterales bacterium | reverse complement strand
CACTTCCCGTGTCCGCGTTGTTACTGTAAATCCCCAGGTCGACCAGCTTCGTCCCGGAAATGTAGGCGAGTGCGGCAAATAGCTCCTTCGCGCGCACGTCCACTTTGGGAACAAAGAGAATGGCACTCGACGCCTCAGTTTGCGCAAGGGCATCCTTTCCGGCGATCGGGAACGGGGCCTCGACGTTATAGCGATCGCCGGGCGTCAGGTCGAGGTTAGAAAAAATGATGTCGGGCGCCTGAGCGCTCGTCACTTCATCATACGAAACCACTTCCGACGCTCCGCTGGGAGGCATCTGCTCGGCGGCCAAAGTTCCACCAAGCGAGGGAAGAAGGAGAAAAATCAGGAGTTTTGTTTTCATGGCGTTCTGCTCAGAACATGATTAGCCGGCTGTTCTCCATCTTGTCCAGCTTTCACCCTGCCAAATAGTCGAGAGCAATAATCGTCTTAGCCGTGATCGAACTTGAGATTGGGGCTGCGTCGGCTAGGCTCTCGCCTGCAGAATCAGACGCAATCTGACGGCGGTCACCGACCGCCGTTCGCGTCTCTGTCCGCTATGAACAACTCGTCAGCCGTCCTCGAAGAAGACACCGCGGTCGCGGCCCAAGGTGGCTCCATTCTCGGCGGCATCACGCCGCGCGCGGACGAAAAATTGCCCGCCTGGTTCGCCGATCAGCAACGCGCGGCCTGGACGCAATTCGAGAGCCTGCCGCTGCCGGCGCGCAAGGACCAGCCGTGGCGTTTCTCGACTGTCAGCGCGCTCGATCTTTCGCCTTACTCCAGCGTGGCCGCCGTATCGGAGGCGGACCGAAGCGAGATTCTCGATCGTTCCACCGGTCTCAACGAAACCTCCGGCCGCCTCGTATTTGCCGACGATCATTTTCTCGAGCGCGACGTCCTAAGCGAGACGCTGCGCAAGGCCGGGGTGATTTTTCAGCCGCTCGAGCGGGCGATGATCGAGCACGAGGAACTCTTTCGGCGCCACTTCATGAGTCAGGCCGCCACCCTCGGCTCAGCCAAATTTGCCGCGCTCCACGAAGCCTTCGTCAGGTCGGGAACTTTCCTCTATGTTCCCCGGGGCGTGGAAGTGGAACTGCC
Source organism: Chthoniobacterales bacterium (assembly GCA_036490855.1). Lineage (GTDB taxonomy): Bacteria > Verrucomicrobiota > Verrucomicrobiia > Chthoniobacterales > UBA10450 > Palsa-1392. The sequence goes on along the minus strand of DASXDC010000315.1, from coordinate 2,561 downwards.
GCTCGAGACCTTCCACTGGCTGCACTCCGAGAACGCGGCAATTTTTCCCCACACGCTCGTCGTCGCGGAGGATCTCGCGAAAGTCAGCCTGATCGAATATTTCCGCTCGACGGACCGGGAGCGCGCCGGGTTTGCCTGCGGCGTGAACGATCTCATCGTCGACGCCGGCGCGAAGGTGACCTACATTTGCGCGCAGGATTGGAGCGACCATACGCTCAGCATTCAGATCAACGCCACCGCCGTCGGGCGCGACGCCACGGCGCTCAATCTGCATCTCGCGCTCGGCGGGAAATATTCTCGCCTCGAAAGCCTGAGCCGTCTCGCTGGCGAAGGCGCGCACAGCGACATGCTCGCCGTCTCGGTCGGCGACGATGCGCAGGAGTTCGATGCCCGCACCCTGCAGGATCACGCCTCGCCGCACACCTTCAGCGATCTCCTTTTCAAGAACGCCCTCAGCGGACGCGCCCGCAATACCTTCGGCGGCCTCATCCGGGTGGAGCCGCACGCGCATTTCACCGATGCCTACCAAAAAGTGCGCAATCTCCTCCTGAGCGACGACGCCGAGGCGAACTCCATGCCCGGCCTCGAGATCATGGCCGACAACGTGAAGTGCAGTCACGGCGCGACCTCGGGACAGATGGACGAGGATGAAATGTTTTATCTCCTCGCCCGCGGCATTCCGGCCGCAGTCGCGCGCCAGCTGCTCGTGAGCGGATTTCTCAACGAAGTGCTCGAGCGACTGCCCGACCGCGTGCTGGTGGAAAAGCTCGAGTCGCTGATCGAAGGCAAGTTCGCGCGCCGCGCCCGCTAGTTAATTGTTTGCGTCATTTTCGGCGGGCGCTTATTTTCGCTCGCATGGACGTGAGCGGCACGATCGAAAAGATCCTTTGCCAAAAGAGCGACGAAATCTGGTCGGTCTCGCCCGACGCCACAGTTTACGACGCTATCGCGCTGATGGCGGAGAAGAATGTCGGCGCACTTCTCGTGATGGAAGACGGCCGGCTGGCTGGCATCGTTTCCGAACGCGATTATTCCCGCAAGGTCATGCTGCGCGGGAAGACTTCCCGGAGCAGCATTGTGCGCGAGATCATGACGACCGAGCTGACGACGGCGCATCCGCGCGAGACGGTGGAAGAATGTCTGCGCTTCATGACGGAGAAACGGATTCGCCATCTACCGGTGGTGGCGGACGGCTCGTTACGCGGTGTGATCTCGATCGGCGACCTCGTCAAGGAAGTCATCTCGACCCAAAGCGCCGCGCTCGAGCAACTGCGCGACTATATTTCCGGCGGCTATCCGAGCTAGCTAAAGCTGCCAGACAGTTTTCCCGCCGACGATCGTCCGCACCGCGCGACCCTTCAGTTTCCATCCCCGGAAGGGCGTGTTCCGAGAGAGCGACTGGAACTTTGCCGTCTCGACCGTCCATTCATGATCCGGATCGATCAGCGTGACGTCGGCCGCGGCGCCTAACGACAGAGTGCCGGCCTTCAGGCCTAACAAACGCGCGGGGTTGGCCGTCAGCATCTCGATCAGGCGCGGGAGATCGATCGTCCGGTGCCTGTGCACGAGCAGATCGATAAACAAGCCCAGCTCAGTTTCCAATCCGACGATTCCGAAAGGAGCGCGATCGAACTCCACTTCTTTCTCGAATCCGGCGTGCGGCGCGTGATCGCTCGCCAGGATGTCGAGCGTGCCGTCGGCGATGCCTTCGAGGATCGCGTCGATATCGCGCTGAGTGCGGAGCGGCGGATTCATTTTGAAATCGGTCTCGAAATTCTGGATCGACTCATCCGTTAGGGCGATGTGATGCGGACAAACTTCCCCGCTGATTTTCACGCCCCGAGCCCGGGCTTCACGCAGGAGGCGCACGCTGCCCGCCGCGCTGATGTGCTGGCAATGCAGCCGGTGATCGCACAATTCCGCGAGCAAAATATTGCGCGCGACAATCGCCTCCTCACCCGCGGCCGGCCAACCGGGTAGTCCAAGGAGATGGCTCCAGTAGCCTTCGTGCACGCCGCCATTGCCGACGAGGTTGTAATCCTGACAATGATCGAGCACCGGCACGCCGACCATGCGCGCATATTCGACCGCGCGTCGCATCAGCTCGTTGTTTTGAATGCAATGACCATCGTCCGTGATCGCCACCACGCCGGCTTGCGCGAGCGATCCGATCGGCGCCAATTCCTCACCGGCGAGATTTTTCGAGATCGCGCCTGTCGGCAGAACCCTGACGCTCGCGACCTCGGCCGCGCGGTTCTTGATCCAGGCGATCGTGCTCGGGCTGTCCGCCGCCGGCGAAGTGTTCGGCATGCAGACGACGGTCGTGAATCCGCCCGCCGCCGCCGCCCGCGCGCCTGACTCGATCGTTTCCTTCCAGCCGAAGCCAGGCTCGCGGAAGTGAACGTGGATGTCGATCAGGCCGGGACTAACGATCAGGCCGGTCGCGTCGATCGTCTCGGTTTCCTCTTCCAAATTTTTCGGCGTCTCCGCGATGCAGCCGCCGACAATCCAGAGATCGCTCGCTTCGTCGCGCCCGTTCGCGGGATCGATGATGCGGCCGT
>DASXDC010000314.1:0-3262 GCA_036490855.1 Chthoniobacterales bacterium | reverse complement strand
CGATTTGGAGGCGTAGCCCAAGCGGATCTTCGTGAGGGAAATATTTCCGGGCGAAGGTGTCGTTGATCAGGATCACCGGCCGGGCATCCTTCTTATCACGCGCATCAAAGAGCCGGCCGCTTTTCAACGGGATGCGCATCGTCCGGAAATAGGAGCCGTTGGTGGTTAGGAGCGAGGCGGAAGATTCCATTCCCTGCGCCGGTGCCGCGCGGCCGACGACCGTGAAGGTGCGGCCTTGATCGTTTCCGCTAAAGGGCAGGGGCGAGGCGATGCCAGCCTCTTCGATTCCCGGGAGCGCCGTTAGTTTCGTGAGCAGCTGGTCGAAAAACTGCCTCTGCTGATCGACGTCGCCGTAACGTGCCTTCGGCAGTGATTGCCAGAAGGTGACCACGCCCTGGGCTTCGAAGCCAGGCTGGACCGCGCGCAGATGGGAAAAGCTGCGCATGAGCAATCCGGCGCCGACGAGAAGGACTAACGAGAGCGCAAATTGCGAAACGACGAAGGCTGAGCGCAAGCGGTGGCTGCGCGCTCCGCCAGTCGAGCCGCGCGCCGCTTCCTTGAGGGATTGCTCGACCTGGGGCCGGGAAGCCTGCAAGGCAGGGATGAGCCCAAAAATAAGACTCGTTAGGCAGGCGATCCCAAAAGTGAAAGCCACGACCGGGCCGTTGACCCTGATCTCCTCGAGCCGCGGCAGGTCGGACGGGCCGATCGCCCGGACCAGATCCACACTCCAGCAGGCAAGGAGCAAGCCCGCGGCGCCCCCGAGGAGCGCCAGGACAAGCGTCTCAAAAAGCAGTTGTCGCACGATCTGAAAACGACCCGCGCCCAATGCCGTTCGAATCGCGATCTCACGCTCGCGCGTGGCGGCCCGGGCAAGAAAGAGATTGGCGACGTTCGCGCAGGCGATCAGCAGCACCAGGGCGACCGCCGCGAGCAGAATGAGCAGGGCCGGCTTCACGTCGCCGACCAGATCCGATTGCAGCGGCACGACGTGTTCGGAACGTCCGGCGTCGGTGTCAGGATATTGTTTCGCCAGTTGCGCCGCGATCGTCTGTAAATCGGCCGTCGCGCTATGGAGATCCACGCCTGGTTTCATGCGGCCGACGATCGACAGGAAATGAGCGCCGCGTCGCTCCAGATAGTTTGGGCTTTGCCCGGAAAAAAGCGGCACGAGGGGCGCGATGTAGTCGACCTGCTCGCGTTGGATAGGAAACTTCCAACCCGGCGGCATCACACCCGTAATGATGTAAACCTTGCCCGCCACGGTCGCTTGTTTCCCGATGATTTTGGGATCGCCGGCAAAACGGCGCTGCCAGAATGGATGGCTGATCACGACCACGTGGGCAGACTCCGGTTTGTCATCCTCACTCGAAAAGCCCCGACCAAGCAATGGGCGTACTTGCAGGACATCGAAAATATCGGAGCTGGCGGCGAGGCCGGAAACATTTTCCGAGCTTTCGCCCGTGCCCCAGATCGCGGAGGCGCCAGTGTAGGCGGAGATCGCAGCAAAGGTATGATTCTGCGCGCGCAGATCGCGGAAATCTGGCAGGGAATGGACCTGCTTGTTTTCACCCGGGTGCTGCGGCGAGCCGGCCCAGATCATCGTGAGGCGATCGGGATTTGGAAAAGGCAGCGAGCGCAGGAGAACGGCGTCGATCACACTGAAGATGGCGCTGTTCGCCCCGATCCCGAGTGCGAGAGTGAGGACGGCGACGAAGGTGAAAGCGGGAGATTTGATCAGTTGGCGAAAGGCGTAGCGGAGGTCGTTTAGCATATCGTTAGGCAGTTGTTACTCGTAGTGAAGCGCGACCATCGGATCGACCTTCGTCGCTCGAAAGGCGGGGATGATACTGGCGAAAAAAGTCGCGCCGATGAGGAGGGCGATGACAAGCAGATAGGTCCCGAAATCCGCTGCGCCCACACCGTAGAGAAGCGTGCCTAACAAACGCGTTGCGATCAGTGCGACCGGGACGCCGAGCAGCAATCCGATCAGGACCAGCCGGCCGCTTTGCCGCAAAACCATCCGCAACATGTCACTTCGCTGTCCGCCCACCGCCATTCGGATACCGATTTCTTTCGTCCGTTGCGCGACCGAAAACGAGATCACGCCGTAGAGCCCGATCGCCGCGAGCAAGGTCGCCAGGCCCGCAAAAATCGAGAGCAGCAACATTCCAAAACGGTGCCGCAAGACCGAGTGCGCGAGCACGTCTTCCATCGTGCGCGCGTTCGCCAGCGGGATGGTCCGATCGAGACTCCAGATCACGTTTTGCGCAGCCGGGATAAGGTTGAGCGGATTCGAAGTCGCACTCCGCATCACGACGAAAACCGACGGCCACTTCGCCTGGCCCAGCGGCAGGTAAACCTCCGGCCGGACTGCTTTCTCGAGTGCTTCGTGACGCACGTTGCCGATCACACCGACGATCTGCAGTTTGCCATTGGCCGGTCCGAAGTTCGTCAGGTAACGGCCAACCGCATTTTCTCCGGGAAAGGCGTCCGCCGCCGCCGCCTGGTTAATAACCGCGACCGGCAGCGAGGTGCTCGTGTCGTGCTTAGTGAAGGCGCGGCCCTGCAAAAGCGGGATGCCCATCGCCCGGAAATAATCGGGCGTGCTGATGCGAATATCCGCCTCATGACCTTTGCTCTGGCCCGGCACGTTATAGGAGCGCGAGCTGTTCCCGCCCGCGAGCGGGAGCCGGCTGACCGCGCCGACCGAGCGCACACCCGGCAACGTCTGCAGCCGCTCGACGACTTGCTGATAAAATCGCGCCTGCTGTTCCGGTGAGATGGAGGCGGACAAGCCGATGTTAAAAACGAGCAGCTGCTTTGGATTAAAACCGGGATCGACTGAGGTCAGTCGGAGGAAGCTTTTCATCATCAAGCCGGCGCCGACGAGGAGGACGAGCGACAGGGTGATCTCGGCCACGATCAGGCTCGAACGGGTAAAGTTTTTGCCGGACGAACTTCCGCGTTCGCCTTCACGAAGCGATTCGTTAGGCTGAATCCGCGAGGCGAAAAAAGCCGGCACCAAGCCGAAGAGAATGCCGGTAACAAGTGAAGCGAGCAGGCTGAAGGCGAGCACTTCGCGATTCAGGCCGATGCCGTGGAAGTCGCCGATCTCCGACGGTGCGAGGGACATGAGCACGGGCAAAGCCCAGAGCGCGAGGAGGACACCGAGTGCGCCGCCGAGGAGCGCGAGGAGCGTGCTCTCGGTCAGCAGTTGCCGAATCAAACGGCTGCGCGGCGCGCCGAGCGCAGTCCGAAT
>DASXDC010000313.1:0-2309 GCA_036490855.1 Chthoniobacterales bacterium | reverse complement strand
TCGGCTCTCTGCGCGCTCGAGGTGGATAACGCCATCATCGAGATGGACGCGAACGAACCGCCGATCGGCGACGGGAGCGCGCTCGGATATGTCGAGGCGATCCGCAAAGCCGGGATCATCGCGCAGGAAGCGCCGCGGCATTTTTTCCACGTTCGGGAGCCGATCTCGGTGGAATCGAAGAATGGTTCGCTACTCGTCCTTCTGCCTGACGAAGAATTTCGCGTCTCCTGCACGCAAGCGGGACCGGAAAACCGGTTTACCCAATTCATGACGACGACGATCACGCCCGCGATCTACGAGCGGGAGATCGCGCCGGCGCGGACCTTCGTCTACTACGAGGACGTGCAGGCGTTGATGGAGAAGAACCTGATCAAAGGTGGAAGCCTGGAGAACGCCATCGTCGTTAGGGGAGAATCGGTCCTGAGCAAAGAACCTCTCCGGTTTCAGGATGAATTCGTTAGGCACAAGATCCTCGATATCATCGGTGACCTCGCGCTTTTCGGACGCGCGATTCGCGGGCACGTCGTGGCGGTGAAGCCCGGGCATGGGATCAATACGGATCTGGCGCGAGCCCTTTCCAAGGCGCAGGCAGCGACGGAGGCGATGCTGCCGCGGCGCAGTTTCCCGAAGGATGAAGGCGCGCTCGATATCAATGCGGTCATGGAAATCTTGCCACATCGTTATCCCTTCCTGATGGTCGATCGCATCCTGTCGTTCGAGGGCGAGATAAAGTGCGTCGGGATCAAGTCAGTCACGATCAACGAGCCATATTTCCAAGGGCATTTCCCGGGACATCCGGTAATGCCGGGCGTGCTTCAGGTGGAGGCGATGGCGCAGGTCGCGAGCGTCCTCATGATGCGAATCAGCAAGAGCGCGAGCCGGGTCGGCTATTTCATGAGCGCGGACGCGGTCAAATTCCGCAAGCCGGTTTTCCCAGGCGACACTTTGTTCATTCACGCCGAGCTGACGAAGGCGCGGGGCAACAAACTGGCGAAGGCGAGTTGCAAGTGCGTCGTGAACGAAGCGGTCGTCTCAGAAGGCGAGCTCATGTTCACCTTCATCGACAAATGAGCGAAGTGACGGAGCATCCGACTGCGATCGTAGACCCGGCGGCGCAGATCGGTGATGGCACGGTGATCGGGCCGTATTGCATCGTGGCGGCGGGAGTGTCGTTAGGGGAAAACTGTTGGCTGCAGCATCACGTCACTCTCGAAGGTCCGCTCCGCGCCGGAGGTGGGAACAAGTTTTACGCCTACTGTTCGATCGGGCAGCAAACGCAGGACTTGAAATATGGCGGCGAGCCGACCTATCTCGAGCTTGGCGACAACAACTGCTTCCGCGAGTTCGTCACGATCAATCGCAGCACGACGGAGAAGAGCAAAACGCGGATCGGAAGCGGCGGGAATTTTCTCGCCTACTCCCACATCGGGCACGACTGCACCGTCGGCGACAAGGTCATCTTCTCGAATAACGGGACGCTCGCAGGCCACGTCCAGGTCGGCGATCATGCCGTGATCGGAGGACTGACGGCAGTGCATCAATTCTGCCGGATCGGGCGTTTCGCGATCACCGGCGGCTGCTCGAAAATTGTGCAGGACGTTCCACCCTTTATGATCGCCGACGGCAACCCGGCGGAGGTGCGCGGGATCAATCAGATCGGGCTTGAGCGGGCCGGAGTTGCGGCGGAAAAGATTAAGCCGATCAAAGAAGCCTTCCGCCTGATTTACCACGGGAAACTGAACACGAAACAGGCAGTCGAAGCGCTCCGGGAAAAGCTTGGCGCAAGCGAGGAAGTGCAGACGATCATCCGCTTCATCGAGGAAAGCGAACGCGGGATCATCCGTTAGGGAAAACGCCGGATATCCGCGATCCTCCGCGAGGCTTCGCCGGCTTGAATGAGAGGAATGGAGCGTACGATCCGCCAGCGACCCTTCTCCTGCCTAACGACAATGCGGGCCCGTGCCTAACGATCAGGCGGCGAGAAGCGGAGAGGTGCCCGGCAGGACGACACCGTTGAATTTTGGGTACAGGAAGCGCGCGACCGGTCCGTTGCTCTTTGCGAGCGCGATGGCGCGGGTCAGTCCGATCTCATGCAGTTGGCGGAGCGACTCACCGAGGAGTGCGCTGCCCAGGCCACGGTTGCGATATTCCATCTGAATACAGGGGCCGGGAACGAGGTGATCTTCGGCCGCCGGGTCAGGATTCAAAATCGCCGCACCAATCATGCGCGTGCCGTGACGAAGCGCGAGACAAAGCTCGGGCTTTTCCGTTTCGAAGGCGTGATCGAGCCATCCTTCGAGCATCGCGTT
>DASXDC010000312.1:0-9823 GCA_036490855.1 Chthoniobacterales bacterium | reverse complement strand
CTGCTGAGTTCGTTAGGCTTCAGAGAAGCGGGACGGCTGCGCGAAGTAGGGAGAAAGTTTGAGCGCCGGCTCGACGTCGTTTACCTCCAGCTGATTCTCTGATCACGCGCAGCAGGCCAGGGCGGCGCGATTCTATTAAACAGGAGCGACCAACCGGGAGAGACGCGATGATCAGCTTTGACGACACGGACTACGGCAAGACCGATATCATGAAGGGATTGGTGGCCGGAGTCGCCGGCGGACTGCTCGCTTCCTTTCTTATGGAGCAATTCCAAGCCGCCTGGAGCGCGGGCTCGGAGGCAATGGGCTCGGCGAAAAAGCGCGGTGGCCGCAAGCCGGATCCGACGACGGTAAAGGCGGCGAATATTATCGCGGAGAAAGTGACCGGCCGAAAAATCCCGGGCGACTACAAACCGATTGCCGGCGAAGCGGTGCACTACGGAATGGGCGCAGGCTCAGCGGCCGTCTATGGCATGCTGGCCGAGGTGGCGCCGTTGGCGACAATCGGCGACGGAATTGCTTTTGGAGCCGGCGTCTGGCTGCTGGCCGACGAAGTCGCAGTGCCCGCGGCCGGTTTGTCGAAGCCTGCGAAGGAAATTCCCCTAACGACGCACGTTTACGCGCTCGCCTCTCATCTCGTCTATGGATGGATCACGGAGACGGTGCGCCGCGCCGTCCGGCGCGCCCTTTGAGGGGAAGCGAGAACTCACCCCGGTCATCCGGGCTGACCAACCTGAGCTCAATCTGATTCGTTAGGGCGCGGCCAGGGCTCCGATCACCTTGTAGAGATGATAAGGCGTGGTCCGCATATCCTTCCCACCATTGAAGCGCGCCATGTCCTGGATCTTGGAACAGGTAACGTAAAGAGTGCCGTCGGCACCCCAGGCCAGACTATCGGGCCAGCTCAGACGTCCATCGGCGACGACAGTCGAGAGCTTGTTGTCCTTCATATCCATCACCTGGATCGCGCCGTGTTCGATATCCGTCAGATAAAGCCGGCCGTCCGGTCCCATCATCATGCCGTCGGGGGGCGGAGTTTCGCTGACGGTTTCCACCTTCCCGCTGCGCTCTCTGTTCGTTAGGCGCGGATTCTTCAGGTCGTCGGTTTTGATCCGGTAGAGCGTCGGAGCCGTCAGGGCATGGAAGTAGAGATAACCGCGCAGCCGATCGAGAGCGATGCCGTCGGAATTGATTTGCGGCGGTCTGCCATTCTCGCCCAGCACCGCGCGGCCGCCTACCTGCAGCTTGAAATCCTTCTCGGCCGCAGTCGTGTGATCGCCGTCCAGGAGACGTCGCGCTTTTCCCGTCCGCAGATCGACAACGATGATCGCACCCAGCCCGGAGTCGGTAATGTAAGCCGTCTGCGTCTTGGTATCAATGCGCACGTCGTTCAGATAACTTTTCGTCGGCGCGATCTCCTGACTGAAGGGGATGGTTTGCGCGACCTCGTTCTTGACCAGGTCGACCTTCACCAGCTTCGGTCCACCCTTTACGATCTCCTTCATCTTCGGCGCGGCCGGATCGAGAATCCAGAGACTGTCGCTCTCGTCGATGTAGACGCTTTGGACGCAGACGAAATGCTCTCCCGGGGCGCCGGGACGATTCCACTCCTCGTTAGGGAAAGGCTGCAGCTTTCCGTTTACCAGCTCCGCAACCGAGGTGGTGTGCGGATCGGACCAATCGGGAAAATTGACGAAGATTCGGCCGCTCTTCGAGACCGCCACGCCCGTCACCTGCTGGTTCGGCAGACTGGCGACGAGGCCGAGGGTGGCCGTGACGGCGAGGACGGAGAGAGTCGGGAGCGCGAGCAGAAAGGCGATGGAAAAAATGCAGCGTTTCATCCAGATGGATTCGCTTCCGGGATGCCCGGCGGTTTTCCGGCAGGTGCGATTATTCGTTAGGCACATTCTCCTTCTTCCCGGTCCACTCCGCCGCCCGGGTGAGAAGCGTGCGCACTTCTTCATCGGTTGTTTGATCAAAATTCCTGTAAAACTGGCCGACACCGAAGAATGGTTCCGGGGTTGAGGCACAGACGACCTCGTCCGCTTCCGCCTGCATCTCGCGGCAGGTCGAGTCCGCCGCCACCGGCACAGCGATAATCAGCTTCGCCGGTCGCCGTTCGCGCACGGCGCGCGCTGCCGCCCGCATCGTCGCGCCGGTCGCCAATCCATCATCCACCAGCACAACGGTTTTCCCGTCCAAATCCGGGAACGGCCGATCGCCGCGATATTGCTCCTCGCGCCGAAGCACCTCGGCGCCTTCGCGCGCGCTGACCGCTTCGATCGCCTCCTTCGCCTTCGGCCCGAGGGCGGCGACGATCTCGCGGTTCAGCACACGCGTTCCGCCGGAGGCGACCGCCCCCATGGCCAATTCTTCGCGGCCCGGCACCCCGAGTTTGCGCACGACAAAAACATCGAGCGGCGCTCGGAACGCGCGCGCGATCTCGTAACCAACCGGCACGCCGCCTCGCGGAAGCGCGAGCACGATGAGATCCTTTGCGCGCTCCAGCCGCGCCAGTTCACCCGCGAGAAACCGGCCCGCCTCCGCTCGATCCGCGAAGTACATTGCAATAATTATTCGCAACCGCTCCGACCGCCGGCTTTATCGCGGGCAACGGCAACAATTCGTTAGGGGGAAAATTCTTCGCTTGGTTTCGCGGTCAAAGCGGGCGAGGAAATTCCGCCGCGCATGGAAACAAATGAGATCGAACGGACCGCTGCCGTCCCGGAAGACCTGACCGGTCGTCCGCGCCGGGTCGCGACCGGCGGCGTCTCGTGGGGGAAGACTTTCGCCGCTTTCCAACATCGCAATTACCGGCTCTACTTTTCCGGCCAGCTCGTCTCCCTCATCGGCACCTGGATGACTAATACTGCCCAGGGCTGGCTGGTTTATCAGCTGACCGGCTCGAAGGCATTATTAGGCATCGTCGCCGCCGCCGGGACCGCGCCGATGCTCGTCTTCTCGACCCTCGGCGGCTGGGCGGCCGATCGTTTTCCGAAACGCTCCGTTCTCGTCTGCACCCAGATTGCGATGATGATTCTCTCCTTCATCTTCGCCTTCCTCGTCTGGTCGCGACTCATCAAACCGTGGGAGATCATCGTGCTCGGATTATTCGGCGGTGTCGCGATGGCTTTCGACATGCCGGCGCGGCAATCGTTCGTGGTTGAGATCGCGAGCCGCGAGGATTTGATGAACGCCATCTCACTCAACAGCGCGATGTTTAATGGCGCGCGCATCATCGGACCGGCCGTGGCTGGTTTTCTGATGGCGAAGGTCGGGATCGCGCTCTGCTTTTTCATCGATGGTGTGAGTTTCCTCGCCGTCCTCGCCGGGTTGCTCCTGATGCGGTTGCCGGCGCACGCGCGGAGCGGGGGGCGCGGCGGACCGGTCGCGCAATCCCTCGAGGGCTTTCGCTACGTTTGGCATCATGTCCGGGTGCGGACGATTTTCGCGCTCTTCGCAGTCGTGGGGGTTTTCGGCTGGTCTTATTCGGTCCTGATGCCGGCCTTCGCCCGTGACGTGCTTCACCTCGGCGAACAAGGCTACGGCTTGTTGTTAGGCGCGAGTGGCATCGGGGCTCTCATCGGCGCGCTCACGACCGCCACTTTCGGATCGAGCGTCTCGGCGCGGAAATTCGCCTTCGGCGGCGTCTGGCTCTTTTGCGCTGCGCTCCTCGTCTTTGCCTTTAACCGTAGCCTAACGATCGCGATGATCTGCCTGGCCGTGACCGGCTTCGGGATGATGCTCTTCTTTTCCACCTCAAATACGACCGTGCAGACGATCGTGCCGGATGAAATGCGCGGCCGGGTGATGGGAATCTGGGCGCTGATCTTCGGTGGGATGATCCCGTTCGGCAGCCTCGAGGCGGGCGCGGTCGCGCATTATTTCGGCACTTCGGCGACCCTCGCGATCGGCGCCCTGATCTGCGCCCTGGCCGCGCTCCTCACGCTCGTTATCGTGCGCCGGCGCGACGCGCAAGTGGCGACGGACGGCCTAACGAGCAGCTAGAGACGGTCTTTCGATGCCACCTCGCGCAGCCGCCAGGCATTCTGAAGCACGCGCCCGCGCCGCGCGATCGGAGCGACATCGAGAGCGGACGAAGACATCTCACAAAGCGGCCCGGCCCTGAGATTCTAGAAATGCAGGTGGGTCACGATCCAAACGATCGCGATCGAGAGCGCGAGCACGAGGACAATGAAGAGGAGACGGCCTTCGCTCCGTTGTTTGCGGAGCGAGCGGGGACGGCGGCCTTCCCATCCGTTGTCGTTAAAGCGCTTGTCGTTGAGCGCGATCGAGACGTCGAGCCGTTCCCGGCCTTCATTCGCGCGCAGCAGGAGCTCCTCGCGCTGGCGGCGACTTTTTTCCTCCGCGACCCGCGGCGCGTCCTCGATCATCCGCTGCAGATCGTCCATCTGCTTGCGCAAACTTTCCTCGAGGCGGGCGAGTTCCTGCTGCTTCTGGTTGAGCGGCGTGTCGGAGTGAGCGCGTCGTCGTGCCATTGCGCGCCTAACGAGCCGGAGCGTTGAACCAGAGAAAGATGGTGAGCGCGATCAACCCGAAGATGATGAGCGGCAGAGTGAAGGCGAGACCGATCTGCAGCCATTGCCCGAAGGAATGGGCCAGACCGTTGCCCGGCTCGTAGCCGCTGGTGGTTTCCGGTAATGGCACCGCTTCGTGCTCGTCGGCCGTCGCCTGCAAGCGGCTGCGCTGCTGGCTGTACTCAGTCCGGGCATCGTCCACTGTGCTGAGGGCGCGGCTCAATTCCTTGTTCAGGTCGGCTGGATTCCAAGTGCGCGGGTCGATTGTTTCCAGCAACTCGAGATGCTGGGCGAAACTCTCCCGGGTGGCACGGAGCTGCTCCATTTTTTTCTGTGCGTCGTAGGCTTCGCGCTCGAGGACGACGAGCGAACGCGTCAGCTTGTCGGTCATCTCGGCGCGGCCGCGCTCCAGTTCCTCCTGGCGGCGGCTGAGCTCTTCGAGTTCGCGTTTTTGTTTCTCGATCTGCTCCTGCTGGCGCTTGAGCTGGAGGAGTTGTTCCTGTGCTTTCTGCACCTGAGAATCGAGGTGCTCGGTGCTGACACTGTCGTCTTCGTTGAGCTCCAGCATTTGTTCGATCGGGCGGATGCGTTCAGGCATGGCGTAAGGTGCGGCGCGCTACGCCCCGGATATTAGATGGCCGCTTTGAGAATTCCAGATTTTTCGCTGCGCCCGGCAAAAAATCGCGGCGGACCCGATCTGCCTAACGACCGGGCATCATCTCGAGAAGGAGGCCGCGGAAATATTCCGTCTCGGGCAAGGTCGGGAGGACGGGATGATCGAGCGCCTGCTCGAACAGGCGCAGCCGGCGCGCGGAACGGCGCGCGTCGACCAGAGCATCGGCGATTGTTTTCTCGAAAATCTCTGCGCCAACGTGATGGGAACAGGAAAAGGTCGCGAGCAATCCGTGAGGCGAAAGAAGCCCGAAGGCGCGAACGTGCAGCTCCTTGTATCCACGGAGCGCGTCGTGCAAACTGCCTTTCGTTTTGGTGAAAGAAGGAGGGTCGAGAATGACGAGGTCGAAACGCTCTTCCGACTTCTCCGCGCCGCGCAGGAATTGGAAAACATCCTGTTCCACCCAGCGGACCGAAAGCTGATTGCGAGCCGCGTTCGCCGCCGCCGCGCGCAGGTTTTCCCGGCTGACTTCGACTCCGACGACTTCGCTCGCGCCGGCACGAGCGCAGGCGAGCGCGAAACCACCCTGGCTGGTGAAGCAATCAAGCACCCGCCGACCCGCCGCCTGTTGCGCGATGAGGACATAGTTAGGCAATTGATCAAGATAGAAGCCGGTCTTTTGCGAATGAAGGAGATCGATTTGCAGTTTCAGGCCGGCGACTTCGATTTCGATCTCGTTAGGCGGAGCGCCCCGCAGGATTCCGCTCTGCAGTCCCATTCCTTCCGCACGCCGGACCGCGGCATCATTGCGTTCGATAATTGGAAGGTCGCCCAGCACCTCGCCCAACGCCCTAACGATCAACTCCTTTCGCTGCTCCAGCGCGAGTGTGAGTGTTTGCAGGACAAGGCAATCGCCGTAGCGATCGACGACCAGACCCGGAATCCCGTCGCTCTCGCTCCAGACGAGCCGGCAAAGCCGCGGGTCGATCCCGCGCCGCGCCCGGTATTCGACCGCCTGCGCGATCCGCCGCTGGAAAAAATCGAGATCGAGATCCTGCTTCCGGCGCGAGAAACGCCGCGCCACGATCTGCGACTGCGCGTTGTAGATCGCGCTCCCGATGAGATGATCCCGTCCGTCCTTGAGCGAAATGACATCGCCATCGTTAGGCTTGCCGAAGACCTTCAAGACCTCGCCGCGAAAGACCCAATCGTGCCCGTGAAAAATGCGCGCGCGAGGTTTAACGACAAGGCCGCCCATTGCGCCTCACTGACGGGCAGAGCGAAGAGAGGAGCAAGCCGGAAGTCGCAGCGCTTGCCCTTGCGCGAGTCGCAGCGTCCGCAAGCCGCGGGCCGATTCGGACTGGTAATCCCTTCATCCTTGCCTAAGAATATCAGGCTGCCCTGATCATATTAATGAACATCAAAATCTCGCTGCGTGAATCCTAATCCTAGCTCGCCTGAAACAATCTCACCCGGCGCTCACGAGCGCGCCGACCTTCGTCCCGAAAGTATCGACGACGCCGTCATCCGCCTCGCCGGCAATTCGCAGGATGGCATCCAGAGCGCGGGAGCTTTCCTCGCCCGCCTCGCCGGCCGGAGCGATCAGGACGTGATGACTTACATGACGATTCCCGCCACCATCTCCGGCGGCCCGTCGATTTTCCAGGTCCGGATGGGCACGGGCGAAATCCTGTCCGCGGGCGACGAGGCCGATTTCCTGGTCGCGTTTTATCAACACAGTTACCAGGATCACATCGATTTTTTGAAAGAAGGCGGCGTCCTTCTTTACGACTCGGATAATGTCGAGCCGAGTCTCGACGACAAGCGCTTCGTCTACGTCGGGGTGCCGATCACCGGCCTGACCGTCGAGGCGTTGGGCGGAACGGCCAAGGACAAGGGCAAGAATATTTTCGTCCTCGGCCTGATCTCGAAGATTTTCCATCTCGACGCCGAGAAGCTGAAAAAAATCATCAGCGAAAAATTCGCCGGTAAAGACGAGAGCGTGGTCAATACCGCGCTCATGGCTTTCCAGGCCGGCTATGCGTATCCAGTTGGGAAAGTCCTCTCGCACCAGTATCAATTCGAGCAGATCACGAAGCCGGCCGGCGCGCCCGACCAAATCACGATGGATGGCAACCAGGCGCTCGCCTACGGCCTCATCGCCGCCGGGGTGCGCTTCGGCGCGGGTTATCCGATCACGCCCTGGTCGTCCGTCATGGAAACGCTGCGGCGTGAGTTGCCGAAGTATGGCGGCACCTTCGTCCAAGCGGAGGACGAACTGGCGGCCGTCTCGATCGCGCTTGGATTTTCCTATTCCGGTAATCTCGCCGTCACCGGTAGCGCCGGCCCGGGCATTTCGCTGAAAACGGAAGCGATCGGCTGGGCTTCGATGGCGGAGATTCCGCTCCTCATCATCAATGTACAACGCGGTGGCCCCAGCACTGGCCTGCCGACGAATGTCGAGCAGAGCGATCTGTTCCAGGCGATCTTCGGCGGGCACGGCGACAGCCCGCGCGTCGTCCTCGCAGCCCGAACGGTCGAGGATTGCTTCTACATTTCGGTCGAAGCGGCGCGGATCGCCCGCAAATACAGCACACCGGTTTTCATTTTGAGCGACACCTCGCTCGCCACTCGGATCGAGGCTTTCGACGAACCGAAGCTGGCCGATCTGATGCAGGATCCGCATCCGAATTTGACGACGATCGACACCCATAAACCCTACGCGCTCGACAAAGTCACGCGCCACGCGCCGCCCGGCACCCGCATCCGTGATGGCAAATATCCGCTCATCAGCGGACTCGAGCACGACGAGTTTGGCCACCCGACGGGCAGCCCAAAACTGCACATGGCGATGACCGCCAAGCGCCGCAACAAAATGCGCCAATTGGCCGAGGAAATTCCGGTCCCGGAAGTTTTCGGCGACGCCGAGGGCGACACCTTGCTCGTCGGCTGGGGTTCGACCTACGGGCCGATCCATGATGCCGTCAAACGCGCGCGCGATCAGGGCGAAACGATCGCCGCGATTCACCTCCGCCATCTGCATCCGTTGCCTAACGGGCTCGAGAAAATTTTTGCAAACTTCAAACGGGTCGTCTGCGTCGAGATGAACGATCAGGGTGTTTACGGCTTCGGGCAGTTGGCCACGATCCTGCGCGCCCGTTATTGCGAGCCGAAAATCCAGAGCGTCACCAAGACCGACGGCCTCACCTATCGCGTCCGAGAGATTCTCGAAGGCGTCTTCCAGCGAAGCTTCAGCCGCCACGGTCAAAATGGTAACGGCGCGACAGCCAGGACGACGGCCGTGCCTAGCACCGCGACCGCGACCGCGCGCGCGGAGGCGAAAGTTTCACCCGCCCGCGATCACGCCGGCGACGCCACCCCGACCCGTCCTGAAACCTACGAAGCGGCGATGCCGAGTAAGGATCAGGATTCCACTGCCTAACGAACTTCCGAGGAACCAAAAAACATGAGCGACACATTGACCGCGACCGTCGAAGAACCGCGCGAGAAACTGACGAAAAAAGCCATCACCGCCGATCACCCGACGTGGTGTCCCGGCTGCGGCGATTTCGCCGTCCTTGCCTGCTATTACAAGGTGCTGGAGAAGCGCCAGATCCCGCACGAGAAAATCGTCACTCTCGCCGGCATCGGCTGCTCTTCGCGCTTCCCCTATTTCGTTAATGGCCACGGAGCCCATTTCATCCATGGCCGCGCTGTTCCGCTCGCTACCGGGATCAGCCTGGCCCGACCCGACCTCAACGTCTTCCTTTTCGGTGGCGACGGAGACGGCTTCAGCATCGGCGGCAACCATCTCGATCACGGCGCGCGCAAGAACATCAACATGACCTACGTGATCATGGATAACTTCGTTTATGGCCTGACGAAAAAGCAGACCTCGCCGACTTCGCCGATCGGCTTCAAGAGCAAGACCGACCCGCAGGGTGCGATCGACCGACCGGTCAACGCGATGAAAAAACTCGTCGCGAGCGGAGCCACTTTCGTCGCCCGCACCCACGCTTCTCAGGTCAATCACATGATCCAGATGATGGAGCGCGCGATGGATCATCCGGGCTTCAGCGTCATCGAGTGCCTGAGCGAATGCGTCGAGTTTTTTCCTGGCGCCTTCGATCCAGCCAACCCGCGCAAGGGCGGCGCCTTCTCCGTTATCGAGGAGAAAAAATACGACAACACTCCGGAAGACGAACTCCGCCACGACGTCACCGATGAGCTTGCCGCTTACAAGCTGGCGCAGATCCCCTTCCCGGGCGTCTTCGGCGTCTTCTACCAAAACGATCGCCCGACCAAGAACGCGCTCGAGAAGAGGTGGGTCGACACCACCCGCGAAAAGCTCGGCCACGCGAGCGACCGGGATATTCTGCAGAAGACTTTTGACCGGATGAAGTAGCGCTACGGCAGTTTTGATGTGGGAAATCGCGAAACGCACTCTGCCGGCAAGGCCCGATCAATTCTAGCGCTCTAGCCTTCGCTGGGCCGCCTGTTTCGGAAACGAACCGGCCACCAAGCCTCCGGGTTTTTCTCTCGACTTCTCTTCAGACTGCCGGCACGGCCGTGGTCATCTCCAGGTCCACCGGAGACATCTCCGCCTTGTCAGTGATCAGCCGGCGCAGGAACGGAATGAGCACAACAAGCGCGAGGCCGACCAGCAGACTGC
>DASXDC010000311.1:0-5182 GCA_036490855.1 Chthoniobacterales bacterium | reverse complement strand
ACAAAGGTGGTGATTGCGGCCTAAAAAAAGGCCGAGAATTTCGTTGCGCGCATTGACTTCTCCACCTAACTAGTCGGCAGCAACCTGCTAAGGAAGGAGGCGAGTTAATAGTGAAATTTGTCAAAGTGATCATGATCGTGGCCGTAGCGGCCGGCGCGTTGAGCCTCGGAGCTTGCGCGCAAAAAAAGGAATCGATGGCGACCCAATCGCAGGCCACCACCGGTTACTCCAAATAGTCTCACACCGGCGGTTCGCCTCCGGCCGGACAACTTTAACCCAAGAGGCCAGGTCGTACAAGCGGCCTGGCCTTTTCTCTTTTCTTCGCTCCGCCCCCGGCCGAGTTTCGCGCCGTCCGACGGGCTCTGCTTGCGCCGCCCTCAACCAGTCTCTTGAATCCGACTTGGCCCTGAGTGGAAATCTCGGGCGCTTTCCGTAGTATTCGCAAAATGATGCAGCTCCGCGGCCGGCCTTTGTCACTCGAAGAAATCGCCCGCGTCGCGCTCCAGCACGAGCCTGTTGAAATCGCCGCCGATGCGCATGACGCCATTCAGGCTTCGCGCCGCGTGGTGGAAGAAATCGTCGGGCGGCGCGCGGTGATTTACGGCGTCAGCACCGGATTCGGCAAGCTCGCCGACATTCACATTCCGCCGGATAAGCTGGAGCAGCTCCAGGTTAATCTCGTGCGTAGTCACGCCTGCGGTGTCGGACGTCCCCTGTCCGAGCCGGAAGTGCGCGCCATGATGCTGCTGCGCGCGAACGTTCTGACTCTCGGCTTCAGTGGGATTCGGCGGGAAGTGATTCAGCTTCTTGTCGACATGCTCAATCGCGGTTTGTGGCCCGTCATTCCAGAAAAGGGATCCGTCGGCGCGAGCGGAGATCTGGCGCCTCTCGCGCATCTCGCTCTTTCGCTCCTAGGGGAAGGGGAGGCATTTTTCGAGGGGCACCGCATGCCAGGCGCGGATGCCTTGCGCAGAGTTGATCTTAAGCCCACCGACCTGCAGGCGAAGGAAGGGCTCGCGCTTCTCAACGGCACACAGGCGATGCACGCAGTCGGCGGCCTCGCCCTTCTCCGCGCGAAGCGGCTCACCCGTGTCGCCGACGTCGCTGGCGGGATGAGTCTGGAAGCCTTAAAGGGAACGCCAGTCGCCTTCGACGAGCGGATTCACAACGCCCGACCACATCCCGGTCAGCAGGCGGCCGCGCGACATCTCCTCGCTCTTCTGCGCGATAGTGAGATTCGCGCTTCGCATATCACCGGCGATCCGCGCGTGCAGGACGCTTACAGTCTGCGTTGCATGCCGCAGGTGCATGGCGCCGTCCGGGGCGCGCTCGCTCATTGCGAAGAAATTTTCGCGATCGAATCCGCCTCCGCGACCGACAATCCGCTCGTTTTCGCAGCCGAGGGCGATGTGCTTTCCGGTGGTAACTTCCACGGCGCGCCGCTCGCGCTCGCGCTCGATTACGCCGCCATCGCGGTGACCGATCTGATGAGCATCAGCGAGCGAAGAACCAATCGCCTAACGAATCCTGACTTCAGCGAGGGATTGCCCGCCTTCCTCGCGCAACAGCCCGGCATGCAATCCGGTTTCATGATTCCACAGGTCGTGGCCGTCGCGCTCCTTAACGAAGCCAAGGTGCTCGCTCACCCCGCGAGCGTGGACAATCTTTCTACGTCCGCCGGTCGCGAAGACCACGTCTCGATGGGTATGACAGGTGCGCTCAAGCTGCGCACCGTGGTAGAAAACGCCGAGAATGTTTTCGCGATCGAGCTCCTGGCCGCGGCCGAAGGACTGGAATTTCGCCGCCCGCTCAGAGCCGGTCGCGGCGTCGAGCGCGCCTTCGCCGGCTTGCGGGCGGTCGCTCCGCGGCTGGAAGAGGACCGTGCTCTTTCCAACGATATTGAGCGGGTTGCAGCGGCGATTCGACACGGGAACTTCGACAGCGAGGAAGAAGAATCATGAGCCACAAAATTATCCGCGCCCCGCGCGGGGCGGAACTCAGTTGCAAAGGCTGGCAGCAGGAAGCCGCCCTGCGCATGCTGATGAACAATCTCGATCCAGAGGTCGCCGAGAATCCGGAGCAGCTGATCGTCTACGGTGGAACCGGCCGCGCGGCGCGGAGCTGGGAAGCTTTCGATGCGATCGTTAGGGCGTTGCGCGCGCTCGAGAACGACGAGACGCTGCTGGTGCAATCGGGCAAGCCGGTCGGTGTTTTCCGCACCCACAATGAGGCGCCGCGTGTCCTGATCGCCAACTCCAACCTGGTTGGCCAATGGTCGAATTACCCGGAATTCAACCGCCTGGAAAAGCTCGGCCTAACGATGTACGGGCAGATGACAGCCGGCTCTTGGATCTATATCGCCAGCCAGGGCATCGTGCAGGGAACTTTCGAAACCTTTTCGGCCGCCGGAGAAAAACACTTCGACGGTTCGCTCGAGGGCAGGCTGCTCGTGACCGGTGGCCTGGGCGGCATGGGCGGCGCGCAGCCACTCGCCGCTACCATGGCCGGCGCCTGCTGTCTGGGGATCGAAGTCGATCCGGCGCGAATTGAGAAACGCCTAACGAGCGGTTATTGCGACCGGATCGCGCGGTCGCTTGATGAGGCGCTGCAGTTACTTGGCGCCGCGCGCGAGAAAGGCGAGGCGATCTCAGTCGGTCTGGTAGGCAATTGCGCGGACGTCCTGCCCGAGATGGTGCGGCACGGCATCGTGCCCGACGTTCTCACCGACCAGACGAGCGCGCATGACGCGCTCAACGGCTACGTGCCTAACGGAATGCCCTTGTCCGAGGCGGTCCAACTCCGAGTCGACGCTCCCGACGAATACATCGCGCGCTCGATGGCGGCGATGGCGCAGCATGTCGAGGCGATGCTTGCCTTGCAGAAGAAAGGTGCGGTGACCTTCGATTACGGCAATAACCTTCGTACCCAGGCAAAGAAGGCCGGCTGCGAGAAGGCTTTCGACATTCCGGGTTTCGTGCCCGAATACATCCGGCCGCTCTTTTGCGAAGGGAAAGGGCCCTTCCGCTGGGTCGCGTTGAGCGGCGAGCCTAACGACATCGCGCGCACCGATCGCCTCGCGCTCGAGCTTTTCCCGGAAAACAAAACCCTTTCGCGCTGGATGAAGCTGGCGCAGAAGCGCATTCAGTTTCAGGGTCTGCCGGCGCGCATCTGCTGGCTCGGCTTCGGCGAGCGCGCGGAGTTTGGCGTCGCGATGAACGAGCTCGTTAGGCGCGGCGACGTCAGCGCTCCGATTGTTATCGGGCGCGATCATCTTGACGCCGGCTCGGTCGCCTCGCCCTACCGCGAAACAGAGGGTATGATCGACGGGAGCGACGCGATCGCCGACTGGCCGTTGCTCAATGCGCTCGTCAATACCGCAGCCGGCGCCTCCTGGATTTCAATTCACAATGGCGGCGGAGTCGGCATCGGCTATTCGCAACACGCCGGCATGGTCGTTGTGGCCGATGGGACCGAGAACGCCAGGCGCCGCCTCGAGCGCGTCCTCACGAGTGATCCGGGAATGGGTGTCATCCGCCACGCCGACGCCGGCTATTCGCGCGCGATCGAATTCGCCAAAGAACACGAGATCAAGATCCCGATCGAGCCGCAGGCGCGAGACTGAAAGAAGAGCCTAACGATGCCAAAACTAATCGAATGCGTGCCTAATTTTTCCGAGGGCCGCGACCTCAACATCATTCGGCAGATCACGGCGGCGATCGAGGCGGTCGAGGGAATTTCGCTGCTCGATGTCGATCCGGGAGCGAGCACAAATCGCACAGTGGTGACTTTTATCGGTTCGCCCGAAATCGCAGTTGAAGCGGCTTTTCGCGGCATGCAAAAGGCGGCGGAGTTAATCGACATGCGGAAGCAGAAAGGAGCGCACCCACGAATGGGCGCGACCGATGTTTGCCCGTTCATCCCCGTAAGCGAAGTCAGCTGGGAGGAGGCGATCGCCTGCGCGAAGTCGTTAGGCAAGCGCGTGGCGGAGGAGCTGGAAATTCCCGTCTACCTCTACGAACGAGCGGCGAGCGCGCCGGAGCGCTCGAATCTTTCCATCATCCGCGCCGGCGAATACGAAGGCTTTTTCGAGAAGATCAAACAGCCGCAGTGGAAACCGGACTTTGGACTGGCGGTCTTCAACGAAAAATCCGGCGCGACCGTGATTGGAGCGCGCGATTTCCTGGTTGCCTACAATGTAAATCTCAATACGCGTTCGGTGCGGCGCGCGAATTCTGTGGCCTTCGACGTGCGGGAAAATGGCCGGGTAAAAACGGAAGACGGAACCCCGACGGGCAAGAAAATTCTGGACGCAGCGGGCGAACCGGTGCGCATCCCGGGATTGTTGAAGCACGTCAAGGCGATCGGCTGGTTCGTCGAAGAGTATGGTATCGCACAGGTTTCGATGAACCTAACGAACATCTCCGAGACACCGCTCCATGCCGCCTTCGACGCCTGCAATCAGGCCGCCGCGGCGCGCGGATTACGCGCGACCGGTTCGGAGGTGGTCGGAATGTTGCCGAAGAAATGCCTGGTCGAGGCGGGCCGATATTTTCTACGCAAACAAAAGTGGTCGGAAGGGGCGGCGGAGGAGGAACTGATTGATCTCGCGATTCGCTCGATGGGCTTGAGCGAGCTGAGGCGATTCGATCCACAGGAGAAAGTGATCGAATACAAGATCGCGGCCACGACCGGAAGATCGCTCGTGCAAATGAATCTGCGCCAGTTCTGCAACGAGACGCTGAGCGAATCGCCTGCGCCCGGGGGCGGCTCGGTCGCAGCGCTCCTCGGGTCGTTAGGCGCGTCGTTAGGCGGAATGGTCGCGAACTTGTCCGCCGGAAAACGCGGCTGGGAGGAACAGCTGGAGTATTTTAGCGCCTGGGCGGTGCGCGCACAGCAGCTCAAGGATGAACTCCTTTTCCTGGTGGATGAAGACACGGCGGCCTTCAAGAAGGTGATGGCGGCTTTCGCTTTACCGAAGGATTCGGCGGAGGAGAAGGCGGCCCGCACGAAAGCAATCCAGGCGGCGAACCAGTATGCGGCTGAAATTCCGCTTCGCGTGATGGAGACTGCGGGCCGTTCCTACGACCTGCTGGCCGCGATGGCGGAAAAAGGCAATCCGGCCTCGATCTCGGATATCGGCGTGGGACTGCTCGCGATCCGCGCTTGTATCGAAGGCGCGGCG